>JAJXWL010000048.1 GCA_021781625.1 bacterium | reverse complement strand
TTCAAGCGGCCGGAGGCGATATTCAAGCCGCCGAGCGGGGCATTGTTTATGTCGATGAAATCGACAAGATTGCCAAGAAAGGTGAAAATGTCTCGATCACTCGGGATGTTTCGGGTGAAGGTGTCCAACAAGCCTTGCTCAAAATTATTGAAGGAACTCACGCCAACGTCCCGCCCCAGGGTGGTCGAAAGCACCCGAACCAAGAATACCTCAAGATCGATACGTCAAAGATCTTGTTTATTTGTGGCGGAGCCTTTGTGGGCCTTGAAAAAATTATTGAACGTCGTGTCGCCAAAAGTGCCATGGGTTTTGGTACCGAAGTAACCAAACACGGTAAGAGCCACGATGATCTGTTCAGAGCCCTCCACCCAGATGATTTGATCAAGTTTGGTTTAATTCCTGAGTTTATCGGCCGCTTGCCGGTGGCAGTGTCCCTGAATGAGTTGACCCGCGACGATTTGGTGCGGATCACCACGGAACCCAAAAACTCGATTATTCGTCAGTATCAGTTGGCCTTAAAGCTTGATGATACCGAACTCAAGTTTGAAGTGGCCGCGATTGGTGCGATTGCTGATCTGGCTCTGCAAAGAAAAACTGGGGCTCGTGGCTTGCGTTCGATTGTTGAAGCCTCCATGCTTGATTTAATGTATGACCTCCCGTCGATTCCCGGTCATAAGATGGTCGTGGTGACCAAAGATGTGTTTACGGAAGGCCTTAAGCCAAAAATCCTAACCGATCCGAGGGAGATGGCGCAGACCAGCGTCTATGAGCTTTATGAATTTACTGGGAAAACGGCCGTCTAAAAATCTTAAAAAAGACCTTCCTCTGCTGGCGCTGAGGGAGGTCATGGTGTTTCCTCAAACGGTAGCCCCGTTTTTTGCCCCTAGGGGTGCGGGAGTTAAGGCCTTAGAAATCGCTCTTTCTGAAAAGCAAGAGGTGTTTCTTGTTCCTCAAAAGTCTAAGGCTGAAAACCCGCAAGAAGCTGACCTTTATACAACAGGGGTGGTTGCTTATATCCTTCAGACGTTGAAACTTCCCGATGGGTCAGTTCGCGTCTTGGTTGAGGGCCGAGAACGAGCCAGGATGCAAAAGTACCTTCCGCGCCAAGATTATGTCCGGGCCGAAGTTCAGCCCCTCGACACTCCTTTAGAAGTTAATCCCGCAACCGTGTCGTTGATGCAGATCATCCTGACCTCGGTCAAAGAGTTTAAAGAGCTTCACAACAAAATTTCTAAAGAAAAACTTCAGGCGGTTTATGAGGCTGATCGGCCGGATACGCTGGTAGACCTCTTGGCACCGCTTCTTAACTTAACCGAAGAAAAGCGTTTGGCATTGTTTCTCGAAGAAGACACTACCACACGCCTAGAGAATTTGGCGGTGGCGATCCAAGTCGAAAGTGAACTGGCCAGCCTTCAACAGGATATTCAACGAAAAGTGAAAGGCCGTTTGGAACAGAGTCAGCGGGAATACTTTTTGAATGAACAGCTCAAAGAAATCCATAAAGAATTGGGTCACGAAGATGGTGATCCCACAGGGGCCGCTGAACTCCGTCAAAAGGTCGAGGCGCTGACTTGCCCCCCCGAAGTCAAAGAAAAATCGCTTAAAGAATGCTCTCGGCTTGCCCGCCTTCAGTCGTCTACCCCCGAAGCAGGGATTCTACGCACCTATCTGGAATGGGTCACCGACTTGCCCTGGGGCAAGAAAACTGACGATAACAAGAACCTTAAAGAGGCCCGTGAGATTCTCGACAGCGATCACTTTGATATGAAAAAAATCAAAGAACGCATTTTGGATTACCTAGCGGTTCGACAGATTCAAGCCAAGCTTAAGGGGCCTATTCTGTGCTTAGTGGGCCCTCCGGGAACAGGAAAAACCTCGTTAGGCCGTTCCATAGCCCGGGCTCTGGGGCGAAACTTTGTACGCATCAGCTTGGGTGGGGTGCGCGATGAAGCCGAGATCCGGGGGCACCGCAAAACTTATGTTGGGGCCTTGCCGGGAAAAATTCTGCAATCGATGAAACGAGCAGGGACCTCAAACCCGGTGTTTCTGTTAGATGAAATTGACAAGATGGCCAGTGATTATCGGGGCGACCCCGCATCGGCTCTTTTAGAGGTGCTTGACCCGGAGCAAAATGCCACCTTTACCGACCATTATTTAGAAGTTCCTTACGATCTGTCAGATGTGTTGTTTGTGACAACGGCCAATAGCCTGCATACCATCCCGCGACCTCTCCAGGACCGCATGGAAGTCATAGAAGTCCCTGGCTACACTGACTTAGAAAAGCTTAAAATTGCCGAAGGCTTTTTGCAACCTAAGGAACTTAAAGAAAACGGTTTAGAGGGCCTGGATGTTGCCATTGACGCCGAAGCTCTCAAGGTGATTATCCGCGACTACACCGCCGAATCGGGGGTGAGAGCTTTAGAGAGGCAAATCGGCCAGGTTCTTAGAAAGACTGTTAGGGCACTGTTAGAAGAGGGTCGTGAGCCGCAAACTCTCCGTCAGGCTAGCGAACCTTTTCAACTGCGGATTACCCCCGACAAAGTTCGAGAGTACTTAGGGCTTCCGGTCTGGAAGGACGATAAGTTGCTCTTTGAACCCCGGCCCGGCTTGGCAAACGGTCTCGCCTGGACCGAAGTCGGGGGCAAAGTGCTCCCGGTTGAGGTTTCGCTGTTTCCAGGAAAAGGCGAGTTAATTTTAACCGGCAGTCTGGGCGATGTGATGAAAGAATCGGCCAGGATTGCCTTTTCGCTGGTAAAAGCTCGCTCCCAGCTTTGGAAGCTCTCTTCGCAAGATTTAGGGGGGCGTGACCTTCATATTCACTTTCCCGAAGGGGCTATACCCAAAGATGGTCCGAGTGCCGGCATCACAGTTGTTGCGGCCCTCGTCTCGGCGTTCCGTGGTCAACCGTTGCGTTCTGGCGTCGCTATGACGGGTGAAGTTACGCTGACGGGACGAGTATTGCCCATAGGCGGCGTCAAGGAAAAAGTCTTGGCGGCCTATCGGCACGGTCTGAAAGATGTCTTTCTTCCTGAGGACAATCGACGAGATCTTGAAGAAATCCCCGAAGAAGTTCGTACAGAAATGACGTTTCACTTTGCCTCTGTTGTTGAAGCGGCCCTAGGGTTCTTTTTTTCCGAGACCTTCGTTTCGCCCGATCAAGCCGTTTTGCCGGCCTAAGCTAAACTTCTCGAGGAGATTCTCATGGTGGATTCGATGCTTGAGGGGCTCACCTCGCGTCCTGAAATTCTGGGCGTGCTGGTGGTTTCTGAGACCGAATGGACGGTATTGGTCACCGCTATCACCGCCCCTGCTGACCGGCGGGGGTGGTGGCAGGCTTTCTCGACAGCCCTTTCGAGCACCCCTGATACCGATGAAATTCTTCTCAACGATGGTACCCCTCTCGAAGTGTCCTACGAGCTTTTTTCGGTGTGGTCACAAACGCTAACTCAGGTTTGGGATGGGCACCTCGTGACCGTGGGCGCTACTGTTCCCTTGGGCGAGTTGCGTTTTAGCCGTTTGTGTGGTGATAGGGGTGAGATTGGGGTCCTTAGAGAACGCTTCAATGCACCCTATCCCCCAGCCTTGACTGGTGCCATTCAAGAATTTTACCACCCCTTTTTGCGGGGCCCTTGGACCCTGGCGCGGCTAAAACGAGCGGTTCGACAACAGGACGTCGTCTTTATTCGGCAGGCCATCACCCAATTTATGGTGGCGTACCTCGACGTTCTGTATGCCCTTAACGGTGAGTTTTTGCCGGGAAAGTCCGGATGGCTTGCAGGAGCGCGGCGACTGACGGTGGCTCCCAAGGGGTGGGAAGACTCTTTGACCAAGTTGGCAACCGCAGACCTGGCACTCGTGCCTTCGTTGTGGGAAGGGCTGGCTCAAGGCTTGTATGAACCTGCAAGCTCGGCACCTGCCAACAAGCCCTCGGCGAAGGGGGAGGCCTTGAACATGCGCGAGGTTTTGAACGCGAGCGATGTGTTGATTCACACCGATGGGGGTTGTATCGGCAACCCTGGACCGGGTGCCTGGGCCTTTTTAGTTCGTGCTGGCGGGGAGCACTGGGAAGGCAGTGGCGGCGAAGACCTGACGACCAATAATAAGATGGAGCTTACGGCGGTGATCAAGGCTCTCGAGGCGGTAGCCAACCTGCCCGACCGCCCCCAACGTCTTGAAATTCGGACCGATAGTCAGTATGTGAAAAACGGCATTACGACATGGATACGCTCGTGGTTGGCTAATGGTTGGAAGACTGCCTCAAAAGAGCCGGTTAAAAACCAAGACCTGTGGGAACGTCTGCACGCTTTGAACCAAGAGTTTCACCCCCATTGGGCGTGGGTCAAAGGCCACGCCGGCAATGCGGATAATGAAGCCTGTGATCAACTCGTCCAGAAAACCATCCGTCAGCGCAGTTCTGCCGTAAAGCGCCCCTGACGGAGCAGAGGGACGGTCACCCCTTGAGAAGTGATTCCATCGATATCAATCTGCGGTGAGCCAATCATCACGTCAGTATGAACAGTGCTAACATTGCACCCTCGGTTTCGTTTGGCTTCATCTGTGACAAGCTGAGCAGGATCAGCGTAGCAAATAGGGTAGGCGGCTCCTAGAGCAATATGGCATGCGGCGTTTTCATCATAAAGGGAACTGCCAAAGAGTCGTCCACTTAGGGCAATAGGACTGTCCTCATCGACCAGGGCCACTTCGCCCAGGCGCGAGGCTCCTTCATCGATTTCAAAATACCGCTTAAGGTTTTCGGCGTTGCGGTCGGCCCCAGAATCGACAACTTTGCCGTCTTTGAAAACCAGCCATCCGCCTTGGACTAGGGCACCCAGCACGCTGACGGGTTTGGTCAGGGCTACTCGACCGTTTACAGCAAACGCATCGGGTGCTGAAAAAACTTCTTCGGTGGGAATATTGCACAAAAAGGGGCGACCTTGAATTTCAGAAGCTCCCCCTACCCAGAGGTGTTCGGGCCTCAGGCCTATCGTTAGGTCAGTGCCTGGGCCACGGTACCGTAGCTCTTTGAGCTTGAGGCTGTTCAAGCGCTGGCACCGGTGTTCGATGGCGCGCATCTTGGCATCCCAGGCGGCCTGGGGGTCAGGGGTATTTAAAAGCAGGAGTGGCTCTAAAAGCTTGACCAGGTCGAGCTCTGTCAGCCCCAGCTTTTTCATCCAGGCAGGGCTGGGAGCGGCAATCACAACCCAGGGAAAGCGATCGGACATCTGGGCCGCCTGATAGGGGCGTGTCAGTCGGTTTCGCGCTTGACGGACAACCCGTAAGCCCTCGGGGTTGGCCCCTTCAAGGATTTCAGACGCGGCGAGGTCTTCTAGCGCCACGCGTGACCAGCCTTGATCGACGTACCCTTGGTATTCCTCGGCCAGGCCGGGAGGTGTCAAAGTCCAGGTGTTGGCTGGCGCGTACTTGAGTCGTTGAGCTGTAAGCCGTTCATCACGGACTTCGATTTTTACTTGCGATGCGCCTTGGCGGTAGGCTTCTTCTGAAATTTGTACGGCAAAGCCGTAGGTTTCCCAGCCGGTCGAAATTAAAACAGGACGACCTGGCTCCAGATTGATTCCTGTACGAATGGCTAGCTGGGCATACGCCCGGTAAAATTCGTTCAACGATGCTTCTGCGCTCATAAATTTTTCACTCCTGGGTTAGCGTGGGTTCTTTCAAACTTACTGTTAATGGGGGGGAAAGAACAGAGCAACAATTTCCAAGCCGATCATAAGCACGACGATAAGTTCCAAAAGGACCATCGTTCGTTCAGACCTGTCCGATTTGGTCATCGCGTAGATGTTTTCTAACAGTTCAAGACGCCGTTCGATGTTGCGCTTCCAGCCTTGTGTGTTGAACATGCGGCACAGGTGGCCGTACACCTGTTCAAGATAATAGTCACCTATGATGCGCGACGAGTTTTCAAGGTTTTCAAGAAGAAATAACGCATCCAACCGCAGGCCTTGCAGGCGACCCAGCTTTTGTGACAACCGGCTTAACGACCTCAGGGGGTTGAGTTCAAACCGTGCGCGGTTTTTGCCTGCTCCCCGCAAAACACGGCTGGCCTCGTCCAACCAGCTATCGAGCAGTTTGTCCAGAACGCGCAATTCCAAAAGCTGATAGTTCGCATGCTCCAAAATCAAGACGAGGTCCTCGTAGTCCCGCCGGGGGTTGATGAGGAAGGCTCGGTCCAAGTCAAAAATCGCCAGATCATCTTCATGAAACGAAAAGGGCGTTTTGAGGGTCAGGTTAACCTGTGAGGTGTGCAACAGGTCATCGGGGTCTTCGCCTAAAAGAAACGGTGCCAAGTAGGCCTGGTGCTCTTCGACAAAACCAGCAGGGTCGCTGACTGGGTCGACCAGACAGAACAACCGGTATTGTTCCCGCTCAATTTTGTCGGCGGCTTCGGGGTCGAGGGCGATCAAGTCGTCAATCTGGTCACGAAACTGGCGGAACTGGGCGTGAATGAGCTGGTCGGTGGTGAGCTCTCGGCCTTTTTGGGCAAGGGGCGTGTGGCGAATTCGGTGAAGTTCTGTGAGCTCCCAGATGACGTTTAGGCGACACTCCAGGGTGATGACCCCTTCTTCATAGACCTTGGCCTGCAGAACGATCGAGCTCCAGCCTTCGGGAAGGGTGAGGTCGCCGCTCTCAAGCGGAACAATGAGGGGAAGGGGGAGCAGTAAGGATTCAGGCGTATCGCGCCACTTTTGAAACGAAAGCGGCTTGGCCGCAGGAAAGCGCTGGGCCACGGCTTCAACCTGTACGGCACGACCCACATCGTAGAGGGTTTGAAAGAGGATTTCAAAATGTTGTTTCATAACGCCACCAAATCGTCGCTAAAAGGCGGGGCCTTTTCCCACAAACGACGCACTCCAGAATTGCCTACTGCTAAAAGGCCAGGGTCGGCCAAAAACACGGCCTCGACGTCATCGCGAGCCTGAACTAAAAGGTCAAAATCGCGGGCTAAATCGGCGGTCCTAAGCTTTAAGTAGCCAGATTGCCGAACCCCCGTTAAATCACCCGGACCTCGCAATTTTAAATCTTCTTCGGCGATTTGAAAGCCGTCGGTGGTGGACATCATAACCTTAAGACGTTGTTTGCCCACCTCGGTTAAGTTTTCGCTGTAAACCAAAAAGCAAAAGCTGGCTAACGTGGAACGTCCTACCCGGCCCCTGAGCTGGTGGAGCGCGGATAACCCAAAACGTTCAGCGTGTTCGATCACCATGCAGGTGGCATTGGCGACATCGACACCGACTTCGACCACACTGGTCGCGACCAGAACTTGAATTTTGCCCGAAGAAAACTCTTCCATGACTCGTTTTTTGTCCTCGTCCTCTACCCGCGAGTGGACCATGGCAACCGCAAATTCCGGAAAAATGTTTTCAGCGAGGTGCTTGACCATTGTTTCGGCGTCTTTGAGGTCAAGGCTTTCACTCGATTCGATGAGGGGGTACACGAAATAGGCCTGGCGGCCCGCTTGAAGCTCGTGCCGGACAAACTCGTAGACCTTGGCTTGGTTGCTCTGCTTGGCGGTATGCGTAACAATTGGTTTTCGTCCCAGGGGCATGGTGCGGATTACCGAAGTTTTGAGGTCACCAAAGGCGGTAAGTGCCAAGGTTCGCGGTATGGGGGTGGCACTCATCAACAGCAAATCGGGGAGCTGACCCTTTTGGGCCAAGGCTTGGCGCTGTGAGACCCCAAACCTGTGCTGTTCATCGATGATCACGTAGCGAAGATTTTTAAAGCGAACTTCTGTCGAAAACAGGGCATGAGTCCCAATGACGAAGTCGATGTTGCCCTCGGCAAGAGCCTCCTGAATGGCGTTGCGGCCTGAGGTTCGCAGGTTGCCTGTCAAATAGGCAACGCGTACGCCGAGCGGATCCAACAGACGCCCGGCGTTTTCGGCATGTTGCAGGGCAAGTAGCTCGGTGGGAGCCATGAGAGCGCACTGGTACCCGGCTTCGATGAGCGGCAGGGCCGAAAGAAAGGCGACGAGGGTTTTTCCCGAACCGACATCGCCCTGAAGGAGTCGCCCCATGGGTCGATCGGCTTCTAAATCGGTGACAATTTCGTTAATGACCCTGTCTTGGTCAGGGGTGAGCTCAAAGGGAAGTCGCAACAGGAGTTCTTTTTGTAAACGACGTGAAAAGGTCTGCCCGGGACGTTGCGAGACGGCTTGAGATAGAGGTCGGCGGCGAACAGCGGTTTGCAGGTGAAAGAGTTCCCGGTAGGCTAAGTGACGGTAGGTCTCAGCCCTTTGCTCTAGGGTTTCGGGAAAATGAGCCGACCAAAGAAGCTGTCGCAAGGGGGGGAGTCGATATTTTTCAATTAGACGAGCCGGGAGGTCGTCTTCTAACCCCACCACAAACAGCCCAAAGGTTTGAGCCACGGCTTTGGCTAGCCCTGTATGAGTCAGATGCCCCGCCAAGGGGTAAAGGGGTTCAAGCTTTCCCACCTGACCCAAAGGATCCCCAAAGGCAAGGCCTGCAGGAGGTGGTTCAAGCTGAAACGTAGAAACTTGGGGATGTTTGAACTTAAATTCGACGGTACCCCAAAGCCAGCCCGAGGCCCCGACGGGGTAGATTTTTTCTAAAAAATTGCGGTGAAAGCAAAGGACTTCGGCTTGTGTCCCCTCGCGGTCAACAATCAAGAGCTTGAGGGTTCGTCGAGAGGGCGGGCCAAACCATTCGTGATCTGTGACTTGCACCAAGGTGTTAACGGGAACACCCGAGGCTAGGGCGGTGCGCAGGGTAACCTCGTCCCTGCGGTTGACGTGGTCACGCGGAAAATGCTGAAGCAACTTTCCGCAGTCGGTTACCCCCAGTTTGGCCAGATCACGAAGACCGGCAGGCCCTATCCCCGACAGCCGGGTCAGAGGGACTGTTAGTTCGCCAAGAACCACAACGTCCCCTTAAAACGGAAGGTTGATGATCCACGAGGTCGCGTACGCCACCCCCACGGAACCGCCCACCAAAAGAACGGCAAAAATGACCGTTGAGCCCAGCAATAAGTAGGGGTAGGGTCGTACTCGGCGCCTTGCCAGCGGTGCCATCACAAACTGAGCTACAGGCATGATCACCGAATCGACTAAATCCCAAACTAATTGGCCGCTCCAACGAAGACGCAACGAGAGGTAGCGAATCAGGCTAAGCACCAAAAAAAAGAGGAGAAAATACTGAAGCGCTCCCCAAAGAGCTTGCACAAGAATCGCCAGAACTATCCCCACGGTTAGCCGTCCGGTTTGACTGACCGTTTGCAAGATGTTGGCTACAAAGCTGACCAGCAGAATCGCCGCGAGCGGCGAAAAATCAAACCTGCCCAGGGTCATCCACCGAAAGCGGCGGAAATAATTCAAATAGGGGTCACAAAGCCGGCCCAAAAGCCGGAGTGCTGGATGCCGAGGATCCAAAGGAAACCACCCGCTAAGGGTACGCAAAAACAGCAGGATCAGATAGATCCATAACAGCGATGCCGTCAGGCCAAAAAGAAAAAGCAGAACTCCGGTCATCTCATTCTCCTGTTGTTCGATCAAACCACGGAAATTCCGCTTTAGTGTAACGAAATGTGCCCAGTCTTGCCAGACTCAGTCCCGCCAGACTTCCGAAACCCAAGCTTGGGCTTTGTAGCGCTCTAAAGCGGCCTGGGTGTCGGCCACGTGAAGTTGCGGTGGACAGCGTACCAAGGTTTCAGAAGCCCCAGTCGGAATATGAAGGATCAAAGGGCTTGAGCCGGGAATCTCTAAAAAGAAATCACGGATATGCTCGATTTCTTCGTCAACCCAGCTTTTTTCGGGAACCCGAACGTGGACGGTCAGCGAGCGTACCAGCTTCAGGTTCTCGGGAGGCAAGACTGAGATCACCGACAGCGCGGGTTTTTCGTCGTCGCGAATCTCGACGCGGCCCGTAAACCCGAGGATGGAATCATTGATCAAAAACGGTTCGGCCTGTTCAAAGGCTTTTTGAAACAGCAGAATGGGAATGGAGCCCTGAAA
>JAJXWL010000047.1 GCA_021781625.1 bacterium | reverse complement strand
GCAGGTCCTGACGATCAACGCTAAGGGAACGGAGAGAGGGGGATTCGAACCCCCGGTACGCGGTTAACGTACGTACGCTTTCCAAGCGTATGCCTTAAGCCACTCGGCCATCTCTCCATCGAGAGAAATATTGAGACCAAGAGGATTCGAACCTCCGACCTTTAGATCCGCAATCTAATGCTCTATCCAGCTGAGCTATGGTCTCATTTCCGTCAAAAAAGTCTCCGGAGAGGAGAGGATTCGAACCTCCGGTACGGTTTTAGCCGTACAACTCCTTAGCAGGGAGCCCCATTCGGCCACTCTGGCACCTCTCCAGTCAACAGCTCGGAGAGAGTGGGATTCGAACCCACGGTAGGCTTACACCTACGCCGGTTTTCAAGACCGGTGCCTTAAACCGCTCGACCATCTCTCCAGTTAGACTCACAGAAGTTATCGGAACACAAAGGGTTTGTCAAGAACCTTTTTCTAAGCGCTCCAAAACCCGTTCCAAATCTTCGGTGTTAAAGTACGAAATTTCGACCACACCTTGGCGCGAATCCCCTTTGATACGGACTTTGGTACCAAAGGCTTCGATCAGCCGCTGTTCCCACGACACGAGTTCCGTATCCCGTGACACAGGCGGTTGTGCTGGCGGTGTTGGAGCCGGGGTGGCTTTAGCTGGGGTTTTTCCGTTGACAAAGGCTTCGGCCTCGCGAACACTGAGCCCGTCTTGAACTATCCGTTGATACAGTTCTTCGCGGCGAGGCAAATCGTCAACGGCCAAAAGGGCTCGGGCGTGACCGGGACTAAAGTCGCCTTTTTCCAAGGCCGCCAACATCTCGTCCGAAAGCCTCAAAAGCCTAAGGGCATTTGCCACCGTTGACCGTTGCTTGCCAACTTTTTGAGCCACTTGATCCTGCGTCAGATTAAAGCTGTCCATCAGCTGGCGGTAAGCTTTGGCTTCTTCGACAGGGTTAAGGTCGGTGCGTTGAATGTTTTCGATCAGCGCAATTTCCATGCGCTCTTCGGCCGTAAAAGACCTGACCAGCACCGGGACTTCGGTAAGCCCCGCCATTTTGGCGGCCCGGTAACGTCGTTCTCCGGCAACGATCCGGTAGCCTGTCCCCAAGGGTTCTACGAGAATCGGTTGAAGGATGCCCTTTTCCTTGATCGAGGCCGCCAACTCTTCCAGTGCCGCCTGAGCAAATTCCTTTCTCGGTTGGTCTGGGTTTGTCTGAAGCGACGTTAAGGGGGCCAGTAATACTCCCTCGCCAGAGGTTTCGCTTTCTTCGGGCAACAGGGCGCCGAAACCTTTTCCTAAACCTTTAGACACGCTGTAAGACCTCCTCGGCCAGCTTTTCATACGCCTTAGCCCCTGGGGAGCCGGGACGATAACGATTAATCGTGAGGCCGTGCGAGGGAGCTTCGCCTAAATGAACATTTCGAGGAATTATGGTTCGAAAGACCTTGTCTTTAAAATACTTGACGGCTTCACGGGCGACATCCTGAGCCAAATTGGTTCGCGAGTCGTACATGGTCAAAATGATTCCGGCAATTTCGAGGTTACGATTCAACCCCTTTTGAACCGCCTGAATCGTTTTTACCAACTGCGAAAGCCCTTCCATGGCAAAGTACTCACATTGCAGGGGAATAAACACCCCATCAGCGGCCACCAAACCATTGATGGTAATCAAGTCGAGGGATGGTGGACTATCGATAAATATATAATCATAGGAAGCTTTCACCGGGGCCAAGGCGTTCTTCAAAAAAGATTCCCGGTCCTTTTCCCCGATCAATTCAACCCCGGCGCCCGAGAGGTTGATATTGCTCCCTAAGACAAAAAGGTTGGCTTCGGCTGTGGCTTGTACACAGTCCTCCAGCGTCTTAACTCCGGTTATCACCTCATAGATCCCCGGGAGGGTCTTATCTGCCCCCACCGAGCTCGTCAAATTCCCTTGCGGGTCAAAGTCGACCAGCAAAACTTTCTTTTGATGTTGGGCTAAATACGCGCCCAAGGTGGCTGCGGTTGTGGTCTTTCCCACCCCGCCCTTTTGGTTGGCAAATACAAGGATTTTTCCCATGAGGCGAGTATAACGAAAAGAATCTTTAGTTTGAAGCTCTACTTGCCGAAGAATTTCCAGAGGGACCCAAGGATGGCGAACGACAGGCTGTTAGACAAAGAGGTATTACGGCATTTTCCCAAGGTAGAACTACACCGGCATTTGGAAGGAACCTACCCGCTGGACAAGCTCTACGAAATTGCCAAAAGGAATGGGTTAACTGTTCCTTCGACCTTAAAAAAGTTTCGTGAAGAAAACCAGTTTCCTCAAAACGGCCAACCAGATTTTTTATTATTCTTGAGTAAGTTTAAAAATGATTGGTACCGCAACCTCAATGACATCGCGGAAATTACCTATCATGCCGTCAAGACTTTTCGCCAAGACGCCATTTTTTACATGGAGCTTCGCTTCAACCCTGAACACTATGCGGCTTTCAACAACTTTAACCGTGCCGAAGTCAGCAAGGTAGTCATTCACTCTGCCCTTCAAGCCGCTCTAGAAGACGACCTTCGTCTTAAGTTTTTAATCACCCTCAACCGAGGAAAGCAGACCGAAGACGACTTAATCGCCATGTACCAACAAGTCAAGGGGGTTTCCTCGGAGATTTGTGGGTACGACTTAGCCGGCGACGAAACCAACTATCCTCCCCAGGACTTTCAACGACTTTTTGACCTCATTCGCCAGGACGGCTTCAAAGCCACCATCCACGCCGGGGAAGTCAGTCCCTCACAACAGATTTGGGACGCCATTCGACTTCTTCATGCCGCCCGCATTGGGCACGGCACTTCCGCCATTCAAGACCTCGAACTACAAGCCTATCTCAAAGATAAGAACATTCTTTTGGAACAATGCCTAACCTCTAACCGACAAACAGGGTCATGGAAGGACACCCCCAACCATCCTTTTGGAAAGCTTTTTCACGAAGGGGTTCCGGTTACCCTGAATTCGGATGATCCCCACATCCAAAACACCGACCTGACGGACGATTATTTACTCGCCATTCGCTACTTTAACCTTACCCTGGATGATCTTATTCGAATCAATTTAACAGCCATCCGTGGAAGTTTTTTGTTAGACAAAGAAAAGGCCGCTCTGGAGTCAGACTACCAGGCGGCCGTTTCAGTATTCAGAAAGCGTTTTAAACTTTAAATTGTTTCACGTGAAACATCAAACGTATCATTTTCCTTGAGAGCTCGGGCTATTCCCACGACAGAATCCGTTTCCTCAATATCTAGGACTCTAACTCCCATCGAGGCACGGCCTTGTTGGGAGATTTCTTGAGTGTTGCATTTCAGGGTCTTTCCCGCCGAGGTGATGCAGACAATATCGAACTCGGGGCTGGCCGCGATGGCGCCAATCAACTTACCCGTCTTATCGTTGTCTTTGTAACAAATCTGCCCCATGGTGCCACGCCCATGCGGATTGAGGGTCGAATAGTCCAAGCGTTTGCCAAAGCCCTTTTCTGAAATCATCAAAACCTGTTCATCTTCATGGACTGCTAAAATCGAAACCACTTCATCGTTTTCTTCTCGAAGTGAGATGCCGATAACGCCTTGTGAGTTGCGTCCCGTGGCCCGAATCAGGTTTTCGGAATAACGCAGGCCAAAGCCATTGCGCGTTAAAAGCATAATATCATTTTTGCCATGGGTGAGCGTGGCATTCACCAGGGCGTCTCCCTCTTTCAAAGTGACACCGTTAATGCCTTTGGTCTTGGCATTGCGGAATTCCCAAGTGTTGATACGAATTACTTGACCGCGTTTGGTCGTCATCACGACGTAATGGTCTTCATCAAATTTTTCAAGGGGAACGATAGCCTTGATCGTTTCTCCCTCTTCCATCTGAAGAAGCGAATGTACGTGCTTTCCTCGGCTTGTACGGGAGCCTTCGGGGAACTGATAGGTTTTCACCCAGTAGGCATTACCCAAAGACGAGATAATCAGAATTACCGCATGAGTGCTGGCCACAATGATATCTTGAACAATGTCTTCTTCTTTGAGGTTGGCCGAATTTGACCCCTTACCACCCCGGCTTTGAGACCGGTACGCCGTAAGAGGAACGCGTTTAATGTACCCTTCTGTCGAGAGGACAACGACCATCGCTTCTTCTTGAATGAGGTCTTCTAAGTCAACCGACTCTAATTCCACATCGATGATTTCGGTTCGGCGATCATCCCCGTATTTTTCAGAAATGGTGTTTGTTTCATCCCGAATGACCCCGTAGATCTTTTCTTCGTGAGCTAAGAGGTCCTGAAGGTACGCAATTAAAGCCATGACTTCTTGCAACTCATCCAGAATTTTTTGTGTTTCTAAGCTGGTAAGTTTCTGCAACCGCATATCGAGAATGGCCTGAGCTTGAACCTCGCTGAATTCAAACCGAGCCATCAAACGATCTTTGGCGTTCTGAACACTGGTCGATTCTTTGATGATGCGAATAACTTCATCAATATTTTCCAGGGCAATCTTTAAACCTTGCAGGATGTGAGCCCGTTTTTCTGCCGCTTCGAGGTCAAAACGGGTTCGGCGGGTGATCACCTCTTTGCGGTGGTCAATGAAGGCCTGGATCATCTTCTTGAGGTCAAGAACTTCGGGTCGTCCGTTTACCAAGGCCAAGTTATTGATATTGAAGCTTTGTTGCAGGTTGGTATGCGTAAAGAGGAAATTGAGAATCACTTGGGGATCAAAGCCCTTCTTGATCTCGATCACCATACGGATGCCGGTTCGGTCAGATTCATCCCGCAGGTCAGAAATTCCTTCAATTTTCTTATCGCGAACTAGTTCCGCAATATGCTCAATGAGCTGGGCCTTGTTCACTTGGTAAGGGAGTTCGCTGACGATAACGGCCTGTTTTCCTGATTTCGTTTCCTCCATCTCATAGCGGGAACGCACCATGACCTGACCACGACCCGTTTTAAAGGCAGAATAAATTCCGGATCGGCCGAAGATCTGGGCGCCTGTAGGAAAGTCAGGTCCTTTGATGTGTTGCATCAGTTGTTCGATGGTGATTTCCGGGTTGTCAATTTGGGCAATAATCGCGGCGCAAATCTCACGAAGGTTATGAGGAGCCATATTGGTGGCCATACCCACGGCGATACCGCTAGAGCCGTTTGCCAAAAGATAAGGAAAGGCCGTTGGCATGACCAAGGGTTCTTCCAACGAATCATCATAGTTCGGACCAAAATCAACGGTGTTTTTTTCAATATCTCGAAGGATTTCTTCCGCAATCCGGTGCATTTTCGCTTCGGTATACCGCATGGCGGCCGGTGGGTCGCCGTCTACCGAGCCAAAGTTACCCTGGCCGCGGACAACGGGGTACCGCATGCTGAACTCTTGGGCCAAACGAACCAAAGCATCGTAGATGGATTGGTCCCCGTGAGGGTGGTACTTACCCAAAACATCACCAACGATACGGCCTGCCTTTTTATAGGTCCGGTCAGCTCTTAGGCCCATTTCGTGCATGGCAAATAAAATACGGCGGTGAACGGGTTTTAACCCATCCCGGACATCGGGAAGAGCCCGTGACACGATGACCGACATAGCGTAATTCAGGTACGAGGTTTTCACCTCGTCTTCAATGTTGACGGGGATTACTTTCCCTTGGTGGTCAGACACAGCGATCTCTCCTGTCAGATGTCGAGGTTAGAAACAAATAAAGCATTGTCTTCAATGAATTGGCGGCGAGGAGGTACTAAATCTCCCATCAGCGTATTGAAGATTTGGTCGGCCCCGATGTAATCCTCGAGGTGGACCTGGATAATATTTCGGGTTTCGGGATTCATAGTCGTTTCCCACAATTGGTCAGGATTCATTTCACCCAGACCTTTGTAGCGCTGAATGTTAGCTTTTTCAGCAGAAACATCTAACTCAGCCAAAATGCGTTCCCTTTCGGCATCATCGTAGGCATAACGGATTTGCTTACCCACGGTCACTTTGTACAAGGGTGGCATGGCGATATACACGTGACCCATTTCAACAAGTTCGCGCATGTAGCGGAAAAAGAAGGTTAAAAGGAGGGTGCGGATGTGAGAACCATCCACGTCGGCATCGGCCATAATGATGACTTTGTGGTAACGCAACTTACTCACATCAAAGATTTCCCCGGCTCCAGCACCAAGGGTTTGAATGACCGGTAAGAGCTTGTCGTTGGTTAAAACCTTGTCTTCTCGGGTTTTCTCAACGTTGAGCATTTTTCCCCATAAGGGAAGTATTGCTTGAAAATTTCGGTCTCGACCCATTTTGGCGGAACCGCCGGCCGAATCACCTTCGACAATATAGACTTCGCATTTGGTAGGGTCGCGTTCGGCACAGTCTGCCAATTTTCCTGGTAAACCATTTGACTCGAAGGGGTTTTTACGACGGGCGTTTTCGCGGGCTTTTCGAGCCGCAACACGGGCATTTGCCGCCAAAACACACTTTTCAAGGATCTTTTCGGTTTCGCGAGGATGTCGTTCCAAGTAATCTTGAAGTTCTTCGTTGACTACCGATTCTACGATGCCTTTGACTTCCGAGTTACCAAGTTTTCCCTTGGTTTGTCCTTCAAATTGAGGGTTAGGAACTTTAACAGAAATGACGGCTGTTAAACCTTCTCGAGTATCCTCGCCAGAAAGTGGCTCAGGTAATTTCTTAGAATACTTGGAATTATTTAAAAAAGCATTGATGGTTCTAGTCAAAGCCGACTTAAAACCTACTAGGTGCGTACCGCCGTCTCGGGTGTTGATGTTATTCGCAAAGCAAAAAAGATTTTCTTGGTAGGTATCATTCCATTCCAAGGCAATTTCAACATTGACGTCATCTTTCTCTTTTTCGAAGTGAATGACTTCTTCTTGAAGTTTGTTCTTGTTGGTGTTGAGGTACTCGACAAAGGATTTAACCCCGCCCTCAAAGTAGAACTCTAAGGTTTTGTCGGGTAATTCCCGGGAATCAATCAGGAAAATTCGCACGCCTTTATTCAAAAAGGCCAATTCTCGAAGACGTTTAGCCAAAATATCAAAGCTATAAGATGTCGTTTCCTGGAAAATCTCGGGGTCTGCTTTGAATTTCACCGTTGTACCACGTTTTTTTGTGGTTCCAGCCAATTCTACCGGCTTAACAGGATCTCCCTTTTGGTACTTTTGAAACCAAATTTGGTCTTCACGTTCGACGATCACCTCAAGCCATTCTGAAAGCGCATTGACGACAGATACGCCGACACCATGAAGACCGCCCGAAACTTTATAGGAATTTTTGTCGAATTTTCCGCCCGCGTGAAGTTTCGTCATAACGACTTCAAGCGCACTGATCCCTTCTTCGGGATGAATATCCACGGGAATACCGCGCCCGTTGTCTTCGACTCGGATGATATCGCCTTCTTCAATGGTGACACGGACTTCGGTACAGAAGCCCGCCAAGGCTTCGTCGATACTGTTGTCGACAACTTCGTAGACCAAGTGGTGCAGACCATCAGGACCTGTGGACCCAATGTACATCCCTGGCCGCTTACGTACAGCTTCAAGACCCCTCAGGATCTGAATCTGATCGGCGGAATAATTTTCGTTCATAAGTCTCGCAGTATAGGGTCTGAAAGGGAAAAAGTAAAGATTCACGGCTTTTTGTCTTATAATATACAAGCGATTTCAAGGTGGATAACTTGTGGAAAAATTCGGAATTACTCTTCAAATTCTGTGAATTTAACGGGGAAAAGTGGTCAAATTTAACGTTTCTGAAGGAGGTTTTTATAATTAAAAATCTAAGCGCATATAAGTTCATATCTTAAAAAGATTTACTAAATTTCTTTTTTCAAATTCGCAAATTTTTGTTAAGGTGTTGTTTGAAAAAAACTTATGTTTAAGTTACTCTTCACCCTACCCTATCTGTGGATAACTTGTTAAAATCTTTTTGAGGCTTATCATGCACATGGCAGAATTTTGGAAGGAAACTCTCTCGCAAATTCAGCAAACCACGAGCGAGTCAGAATTTGTTTTGTTTTTTTCGAACCTGAACGTCACTTTCGATGAGAACAACAATTTGACGGTCGAAACCCCTTCGGCCTTTTTTCGAGATAAGCTCAGATCATCCTTTGGCAGCAAAATCGAAGAAATTCTCAAAGATTTGACTGGTCATCAGGTAAATATCGAATTCACGGTAAAAACAACTCCTGAAAAGGGCACCTCGAAGTCAAATGAAAAACCTAGTGAAAAGGTCGTTGAAAAAGCTCCCGTAAAAGTTCTTTCGAATGAGGCTGACAAAGTCAGACACCATATTAACCTGAACCCTGACTTTACTTTTGATAACTTCGTCGTAGGTGTGAATAATGATTTTGCCTACAACTGCGCGATTGCCATTTCGAATAATCCTGGGACAAACTACAACCCCTTATTGCTGTACGGTGGCGTCGGCTTAGGAAAAACCCACCTAATACAAGCCATTGGAAATGCCATTCACCAAAACAACCCCAAGGCGAATATCGTTTACAAGCCTTCAGAAACTTTTGTCAACGAATTTCTTGAAGCCTTAAAAACGAATAAAACAAGCGCCTTTAAAAATAAGTACCGTAATGCCGACATCCTTTTACTGGACGATATCCACGACTTTAAAGGAAAAAGAGAAACTCAAGAGGAACTTTTTAACACCTTTAACGCCCTCTACCAGTCCAAAAAACAGTTAGTTTTTACTTGTGACCGCCCGCCTCAAGAGCTGAAAGATTTTGCTGACCGTTTATTAACTCGTCTAACCCAAGGGATCAATGCCGACCTTCAGTTTCCTACTTGGGAAACGCGAATGGTCATCTTGAAAAAGAAACTTGAAAATCGAAATGTGACGGTCTCCGACGAAATCTTAGAACTCATTTCACGCAAAATCACGACAAACATCCGTGATCTTGAACAGGGTTTAAAAAATATCATCGCCTATACAGAACTCACCAATCGAGAACTGACGGTCGAAGTCACACAGTCCTTACTGAAAAACACCTTTTCTGGCCAACTTCAACAAGGAATTCCCATGGATTTGGTGATGAAAGTTGTTGCGGAATTTTACAAAATGAGCGTTTCCGACTTAAAAGGGAAAAAAAGAACTCAAGCTATTACACAACCTCGACAAATCGCCATGTATGTAATTCGCGAAATGACTGAGTTTTCTACTACGGAAGTAGGAATCGAGTTTGGAGGACGAGACCATACCACCGTCATGCACGCGGTTCAAAAGATCATCGATAAGCTTAAAACCGAGCCAAACTTTGACATTGTGATCCAAAACATCATGCGAACCGTACGTGAACGAGCCAATGCTTCATGATGTGTAGCAAAACATTAGGATTTTCTGTTATATTCTTGTGGAAAATTGGGGAAAACCTTGAGCTCTTGGGGAAAAGTGGACAAAAGACGGAAAACTTTTCACAAGACTGTGGAAGGATTATTTCTTCAAGCAAAATAACTTGAAGGCTTATCCACAGTTTCCCGGACACTACTACTATTACTACTAGTTTATAAATAGAAATTTAGAAGAAGGAGCCTTTCTATGAAGTTTGCCTTGGAACGCAATGTTCTACTCAAAGAAGTTTCGATTGCCCAGGAAATTATTTCTGTTAAGAACGCCATGTCGATCCTCAGCAACGTACTTCTTGAGGTAAAAGACGGTTTTTTGACCATCAAAGCCACTGACCTGAAGGTCGCCTTTGAAACAAAACTCCCCGTCGCTGCTCAACAAGATGGCGTGACAACGGTCTACTGTGAAAAACTCCTGAGCATTTTACGCTCCTTACCAGATCGAGAAATTGAATTTGAACTTCGTGACGGTAAACTTTTCATCAAGCCAGTTGGGACCACGATCGACTTTCAACTCAAAAGTATCTCAAGTGATAAGTTCCCTGAGATCAAAGACCCTGAAAACGCGGTTTGGTTTGAACTTCCCCAAGCTGAAGTTCTCGAAATGATCAGTCAAACAATTTTTTCGGTCTCGGACGACGAAACACGTTACTTCATGAATGGTATTTACCTGGAACGAAAAGGAGACAAGGTCGCTATGGTGGCCACCGATGGACGAAGACTTTCGTACATTGAAAAACCAGCCAATGGACTGCCCGAGTTTCCTGGAATCATCGTTCCCCCCAAAACTA
>JAJXWL010000046.1 GCA_021781625.1 bacterium | reverse complement strand
GTAAAAGGAGGGGCGGACCGGCGACCTGTCCGCGAACCCCGGCTTCTTCGAGGCACTCCAGCACCGCCACTTGAGCCGGGCTTAGGCCTTTTTCGGGTTGACCTTTTGGAAAAATCCATTGTTTGGCCCCCTGAGGGGTTTCGGAGTTTCGCGTGGTAATAATGATGAGCTCGGGCTTAGCCTTTTCTTGGCGAAAGGGAAGGGCTCCAAACGCCCACGTGACCGAGGCGTCGGCCGAAAGCGGCAGTTGAGGCGGGGGACTGCCTAAAGCCTCCTCGCGGAATCTGGGATCGAAAGTTAATTCGTAGCCAAAGGTGCCGGGAGGCTGAAACTGCCGAGCGTCTTCGAGGGTTTCGAAAGTTACGACGGCTGTTTTTAAGCCCTCAAGGGCTCCCTCGTAAAGGAATAGTTCCCCTGGTGCTTCGGTAAGTTCAAAGGCCTTTCGGGGCAACCCCCGGGGCGGAGTGGAATCGAGTTTTGGTAGTCGTTTGAGGCTTTTGCCAAGCTCTCCTTCCCAGAAGAACACCCTTTGATAGCTCACTCGCCGCCTCCGGTTAAAAGTTCAAAAATCTTTCGGAGTCGGGGAGAAGCTAACCTCAAGAGGGCTTTATGCACCTGCCACTGCATCTGCCGGGCTTCTGCCCAGAGAGTGCCCCACAGGACTCCTCGGGGGAGCGGGGCCAGCCCCGTCGACGAGGTCGCTAACTCGCTCTTGACCCGTTGAAGAATCACGCTAAGGTCTTGAAAAGCCCCTAAGCGATCCTGAAGAGTTCGAATTTCTTTAAGGAGGGAAACGCGAACTTTTTGTGGACACCAAGCTCCGAGCATTTCTAAGCTGTAACGGCCTTTTTTGAGGGAAATGCGAGCTTGATGCAACTGATCAGCCGTGGGGGTTGGCCCTAGCCGGCGAGGAATCTTTCGTAAAGAGGCCAAACGGGCCAAGAGCGGCGGCGCCGCTTCTTCCATCAACGGGCCCTCTAGGGTCAAGGAATCTAGAGTTTTGCTGAAAGCTGTGACGGCTTTTTGATAAATTTCTGTCTTGAGCCACCTTTTCCAAGCCCGCGCTTCAGAAAGCCGTTGCTTTTCGAGCGAGGCCTTCCATAATGTCCAATCGTTGGCGAACTCTGGGGGTAATAAGCGGATAAAGTCATTCCAGCTGAGTAAAAGAACGTCAAGGTCTCGCAAATTGTTGCTGGGCGACATAAGGGTTTTTAGTTCCTGGGACAAGGCCTTGAACTGGGGGTCAAACAAGTTTTGCCCTAAACGGAGCAACGACCTGGCCCGTCGCAGTCTTGTCCTGTACTGGTGCAGACATTCGGTGTCGATGCCGGTCAGCATACCCTTTTCGTACTGTCGGGCAAGGTCAAACTCTTGACGGATGCGGGTGACAAAGTAATGTAAAGCGGATACCCCCGCCGATGGGGGTTCCTCCTGGGGCCAGACAAAGCTATGCCGCAAGGGGGTCACCAGGGACAGGCCCCTTTCGGTCACACGTTCTAGCTCGTGGCCCAGGGTTTCGAGGATGAGGGGGGCTAAGGGATCGTCAGATTCTTCTAAAGCTAAAAAGGAGCCTTTACGACTTTGGGTCACCCACCCCCGCAAAGAACGCGTGGAGCCGGTGGAGAACCTCACCTCATGAAGGGTGAGGTGGGCTTTCGCCCATAAAACGGGACTTTGCAACCCAAAGTCTGACCATGACGCGGGCAAAGCCTTCCACGAAGGCGGTTGAACCAGGACCGGTTCGGTGGCTTCACCGTCTTCGCGTAGCCAGGCCTTCCCCTCTTTGCTCCAACGGCCGTCGTAGGTGTCCCAGAATTCCCAGGTGACGGTTTTCGCAGGGCCCAAAACTCCTGGAAAGCGAAGAAAAAAGATGTCAAGGAAGTGCGCCAGCGAGCGGCGGTTCCTGAGTCGAAAGACCTCATCCGGCATGGTCGGCTCCTGAAAATCCGTTAAATCTTAACTTAACAGGGATTATGCCCAACGGACGAAAACCTGCCCAGACGAAAACCGAGACTTCATCAAAGTTTGACCAAATCCTCACAGTTCTTGCACAAAGGCCTTCGATACTCCAGACTATGACTTATCATAAGACTATGATTTATCACAATTTGGTCCGAGTGAGCCGACAGCTTTTAGAGCCAACGGTTCGTCAGTCCCTGCCTCCCGAGCTGTGGGAAGAGGCCTTTGAAGCCTGTGCTTCAGGTTCTGAGTGGGAAGACTTTTGCCGTCAGCACGGTAAGTCATCGGCCTGGCCTGTCGTTCAGAACTTGTGGGAGCATTCCCAGCAACCTCTCCGCAAGCCTAAAAAGGCCATTGTGCTTCCTCCTCTGGACACCTTTGACCAGCTTCATTAAGAATAATACGGCCCATTTCGTGGAGAGTTTCCGTGCTTGCGGTGCCTTTTCAGGCGGTGGGTGTATTTGGGGGCAACCCCCTGATGAGGAGGAGCGCAATGGGAAAAACCATCGCTCAAAAGATCTTTGAGGCCCATCTTGTCGATAGGCCGTTTGGCGAGGCGTGGGTTTTAAAACTCGACGCCGTCTTTTGCCATGAAATCACCACCCCGATTGCCATCGCAGACCTAACTGAAAAGGGCATGGACCGGGTTTTTGACCCTTCCAAAATTAAGGCCGTCATTGATCATGTGACACCGGCCAAAGATTCCAAAACCGCTTTGCAGGGCAAGATGCTTCGCGATTGGGCCAAACGCCACGACATTAAGGATTTTTTTGACGTCGGCCGCAATGGCGTTTGTCATGCGCTGTTCCCTGAAAAAGGGTTTGTCCGTCCCGGGTACACGATTATTATGGGCGACAGTCACACCTGTACGCATGGGGCCTTCGGGGCTTTTGCCGCAGGGGTTGGAACGACTGACCTCGAAGTAGGAATTTTAAAAGGGGTTTGCGCCTTTCGCGAGCCTAAAACGATCAAGGTTGAACTCCAGGGGAAATTGCCCCAAGGCGTTTATGCCAAAGATGTGATTCTTCAGGTCATCAGCCGCCTGGGCGTTAATGGGGCCACCGACCATGTGTTGGAGTTTACCGGTCCGGTGGTCGAGGCTTTGTCGATGGAAGGCCGGATGACGTTGTCCAACATGGCCATTGAAGCGGGGGGAACCTCGGGAATTTGTGCCCCGGATAAGACCACCGTCGAGTATTTATGGCCCTTTATTCAGAACGAGTTCGCCACCCCAGAAGCTGCCTTAGCCTCGTATCAACGCTGGGTTTCGGACCCTGACGCGGACTATGCGAAAGTGATCACCCTGGATGTATCTAAGCTGGAGCCGGTGGCCACCTTCGGCTATAAGCCCGATCAGGTCAAAACCCTCAAGGAACTCAAGGGGACCAAAGTGGACCAGGTCTATATTGGCAGTTGTACCAATGGCCGGATAGAGGATTTACGTCAGGCCGCTGACATCCTTAAGGGCAAAAAGATTGCCGACCACGTTCGGGGCATTGTCAGCCCGGCGACCCCAGCGGTGTATCAACAAGCACTCAAAGAAGGCCTGATTGAGATTTTTATGGACTCTGGCTTTTGTGTCACCAACCCCACCTGCGGCGCTTGTTTGGGGATGTCGAATGGTGTTCTCGCCGAGGGCGAAGTGTGCGCTTCCACAACCAACCGCAACTTCTTTGGACGGATGGGGAAGGGGGGCATGGTGCACCTGATGAGTCCCGCCAGCGCGGCCTTTACAGCCTTGTCGGGCGAAATTGCCTAGCCCTTTGGGGCCACATAGAGCCCTTTGGGGCATTCAAAAGGAAATGAATCCATGAAGAATTTTAATGGCAAGGTCCTATTTTTGGACCGTAGCGATATCAATACTGACGAAATAATCCCGGCGAAGTACCTCACGGAAGTGACTAAGCTTGCCCTAAAACCCTACTGCCTGGAAGACCTCAAGCTTGATGGGTTTCAGGCTCAACGAGACCTCGCCGATAAAACCGTCGTGGTCAGCAGAGATAACTTTGGCTGTGGCTCAAGCCGCGAGCACGCCCCGTGGGCTTTGGAGGTCAACGGCATCCATGCGGTTGTGGCTTCGGGGTTTGCCAGAATCTTTCGGGGCAATATGTTCAACGGCGGGTTAATGGCCGTAACGCTGACAGCCGCTCAAATTGACGAAATCTTTCAAACCTTTGCCGGAAAAACCTGTACGATGACAACCGACTGGGCTGGGCAAAATCTTACCTTTTCGTCGGGAAATCATCAAAAAACCTATGCCATGGGGCTGGGGGATTTTGAAAAAGCCCTGATTGAAGCCGGAGGCTGGGTCGACTACGCCGCCTCGCACTATTAGGCAAACTGACTAACCGAGGGCTCGCACCCTTTTATCATGAGGCCAATTTTGCTAGAATGAATCGAGAGGATGCGTATGCCCAAGGAACTTTTAGCTGGTCTTGACGTGGGTTCAACCACGGTCAAGATCGCTGTGCTCGACCCCCATTCCAAAGAATTATTATTTGCCGATTACCGCCGTCACAATGCGGATCAAGGCGGCATGGTCGAAACTCTTTTACGGGATGTGCATCAGCGCTTTCCCGAGCACAGCCTAAGGCTAACCTTTTGCGGTAGTGCCGGAGAACCTTTTTCTCGCCTAACCGGAGCCTTTTTTGTTCAAGAAGTCGTCGCCAACACCATCGCCATCAAAGAGCTTCACCCGCAAACCAGCGTCGCGGTAGAGCTGGGCGGGCAGGATGCCAAAGTCGTTTTCTTTCGTACCGATGAACGGACTGGAAAGCTGGTGGCCTCGGATATGCGCATGAACGGCAGTTGTGCCGGCGGAACGGGGGCCTTTATTGATCAAATTGCCGAGCTATTAGAAATACGCATCGAAGAGTTTAATTCCTTAGCGGCCCAAGGCAAAACTGTGTACGATATTTCTGGCCGCTGTGGGGTTTTTGCCAAAACCGATATCCAGCCCTTGTTAAACCAAGGCGTGTCCAAGGCCGACATTGCGTTGTCGAGTTTTCATGCGATCGCTAAGCAAACCATAGGCGGTTTGGCTCAGGGGATGGATATTCGCCCCCCCGTTATCTTTGAAGGCGGTCCCATGACCTTCAATCCCGTCTTGGTCAAGGTATTTCAAAGCCGTTTGAATTTGATGGATCACCAAATTGTCATGCCCGAACGGCCAGAGGTGATCGTGGCCTTTGGGGCAGCCTTGGCCGGTGAAACGCTTTACGGTGACCGTCCTGTTTCTTATCAGGGTTTGAAAGCCTTAGAAGGGTTTCAAGAGGCCCGAAATAAGCTGGATGCTGAAAACCGGCGGAATGCCCCCCACTTTTTTGAAAGTCCGCAAGAACGCCAGCAATTCGAAGAACGGTACCCGGTTTCGTCTTGGAAGCCGGTGCCCCCCACTCCCGGGGTGGTTCGCGCCTATTTGGGGGTGGACGGCGGGTCAACCACGACCAAGTTCATTTTAATGGATGAAACTGGTACCGTTATCGATAAGTTTTACAAAAATAATACCGGTGACCCATTGCGGGTTTTGCAGTCAGCCCTTCTCGAAATGCGGCAAAAGTACGTGGACGCCGGGTGTGAGTTGGAAATTCTGGCGTGCGGTACCACCGGGTACGCCGAAAACCTCTTTGCCAAGGCCTTGCACGCGGACTTTCACACCGTAGAAACGGTCGCCCATGCCGAAGCCGCCCGCTCCTTAAAACCCGACGCTACCTTTATTTTGGATATTGGCGGCCAAGATATGAAGGCTATCTTTTTAAATAAAAGCGTCGTCACGGGAATTGTTTTGAACGAGGCCTGTTCGGCCGGTTGCGGCAGTTTTTTAGAAACCTACGCCCGCAGTTTGAAGATTGCCATCGAGCAGGTATCCGATTTGGCCTTTCGTGCCGAAAACCCCTCCTTGTTGGGGAGCCGCTGTACCGTTTTCATGAATTCCTCGATCATCACCGAACAAAAATCTGGAAAGTCCAGCGCCGACATTCTGGCGGGACTGAGTCGTTCCATCATTGAAAACGTCTTTACCAAAGTCATTCGTTTGTCCAACCTGGACCAGTTGGGCGAGGTCGTTGTCGTTCAAGGCGGGACGTTCAAAAATAATGCCGTTCTGCGAGCCTTTGAACAATATTTAGGACGACCGGTGACCAGGCCAGAACTGCCCGGCGAAATGGGGGCGATTGGGGCCGCTTTGTTGACCAAACGGCACGCCGAAGCCCAAGAAAAAGGCTGGACGTCGTCCTTTGTCGGCTGGGAAGCCCTGGAACAGTTTTCGTATTCTTCGGAGCCAGGGAACATTTGCCCATTTTGTGCCAATGCGTGTAACCGGACCGTGGTCACCTTCCCGGATGGCGAGACCTATGTTACGGGCAACCGCTGTGAAAAAGGCGAGGTCGTGGGGGACCCCAAAGACCCGGCCACCCGTGAAAAACTCAAGTCTGCGGCCAAACGCGTGGACGAAACTCCCGACCTCATGAAGTTTCACCGTGAGGTGCTTTTGCGCGACTACCCGGTCCAGAAGATCGGTAAACCCATCAATATGACGCTGGGAATTCCCCGTACGCTCGAATTCTGGTCGTCGCTACCCTTTTGGAAGGGCGTGTTCTCGAGTCTGGGGATTCAGGTACGGATCAGTCGCAAAAGTTCTTACGAACTGTTCGAAAAAGGCTTGCCCAATGTGCCGTCTGATACCGCATGTTTTCCGGCTAAGCTGGCTCACGGCCATGTCCGCGATTTAATTGACCAAGGTGTCGACCGGGTGTTTATGCCGATGATGATGAAAATCCCCGTCGAAAATGAAAAAACGAAGGCGGGCGTCATGTGCCCGCTCATTCAAGGATATCCGGCGGTCATTGAGGCCAGCGATGAGCCTACCGCTCGCTTTGGTGTTCCTTTTGACCACCCGGCGTTCCATTGGTACGACGAACGGCACAAAGAAAAGCAGGTGATTCGCTACTTGCACGAGATCTTAGGGGTGAGCAAAGCGCACTCGGCTCAAGCCTTTCAAGAAGGCCTTAAGTGTCAAAGCGCAGCCTACCAGGAATTGCAAGAGGCTGGAAAACAGGTTCTGGCAGACCTGGAGGGCACAGACCGCTGGGCAATTGTCCTTTCGGGCCGACCCTACCATTCCGATGAATTGATCAATCATAGCCTTTCCAGCCATTTTACCCGCTTAGGGATACCCGTGCTGACCATTGATAGCCTCCCCGAGATTCATGAAGAAGATGTCGCTTATAGCCGTATGGACGCCGCCAACGCCTTTCATACGCGGATGATCGGGGCTGCTTTTCATGTGGCCAAAAACCCCAATCTGGAGCTGGTTCAAATCGTGAGCTTTGGTTGCGGTCATGACGCCATCATCAGTGATGAAATGGTCCGCATTCTCCGCGAAAAATCCGGCAAAGAACTTTTGGTCCTAAAGCTGGACGAAGGGGAAAACCGAGGTCCCTTGGGCATTCGGGTCAAGTCCTTTGTCGAAACGATTCGCAATAAACGCGAAAACCGTTTACCGGTGCTCAATGCCTATCGCAGGCTGGGCGAGCCTTATCCGGTCAAGTTTCAACCCGGGGATAAGTCACGCCTATCCATTTTGGTACCCAATATGTCGGTTTCGTTTTCAAAGGCGATTTCTGCCGTCATGGAAAGCGAAGGCTACAAAACCCATGTTTTAAAATTGGCTGACCCTGAAGCCATCGCCTTGGGAAAAAAGTACGTCCACAACGATATTTGCTACCCGGCGCAAATCAACATTGGCGAGATTCTTCGTGTGCTCAAAAGCGGTGAGGTTGATCCTCAACAAGCCGCCGCAGGTTTGCCAAAAAACTGCGCCGACTGCCGGGCCGGACAATACTTCTTGTTGGCGCGTAAAGCTTTGGATGAGGCTGGGTTTGAGCAGGTTCCTATCATCACCACGGGCACGGACAACAAACAAATGCACCCGGGCTTTAAGCTGTCGCCGCTGTTTCAAATTCGCATGATTTGGTCTCTGGCCATGATTGATGCCCTGGAAATGATGCTCAGGGCGGTTCGTCCTTACGAGACGGTGCCAGGGCAAACCGATGGAGTGTTTGAAACTTGCCTTTCAGAAGTGACAGAAATTATCCCCAAAGGGATCAAAGAAGCCAAAGCCGTGATGCGTAAGGCGGTGGAACGATTTAACGCGATCCCGTCAGACCGCAGAGTGCGCCGTCCCCGCGTGGGGGTTTTGGGAGAAGTCCTCATGAACTTTCATCCCGTCGCGAATGGTCAAATTGAACGCTACTTAGAAAGTCATGGGATGGAAGTGGTTCAACCCACGCTCTCTGACTTTTTCCGCAAAGACTTTGTCGAAATTCTTTTTAAGGCTAAACGGGACCTGCTCCAGCATAAGCTCTTTTTCTCGGCCCTCGCCAACCTGGCGGAATCTGCGTTTGTGGCCGTCGCCGATAGTCTCCAGAATATCTTGAAAGACTTTAAGTACTATCGCCAGCACTTTGACATTAACGACTTGGCCCGCAATATCCAGGGCATGATCGATGAAACCTTTGAGTCTGGAGAAGGGTGGCTGATGATGGGCGAAATTCTGCAATTGGCCAAAGAAAAAGTGAACTCCTTTGTCATCCTCAACCCGTTTGGATGTATGCCAAACCACGTGACGGGGCGAGGGATGATCAAGCCTTTGAAGAAGCGATTGCCGCACGTGCAGATTCTGGCTCTGGACTACGACCCGGACACCAGTTTTGCCAACATTGAGAACCGCTTACAGATGTTAGTGATCACCGCCAAAGAGTTGGAGAAGCTTTCTGCCGAGGTGGTAAGCACCCCTTAACCAGGTAAGCACCCCCTAAGTCGGGGGATTAAAGGAGGGCTGGGGCAATTTGGAAAAGTTCCCCGCCCATGGTGGGCTGTGGCTTGCCCCATAAAAACCCTTGAGCCAGATCAGCGCCTTCGGTCAAAATAAACTCATATTCTCCGGGAGTTTCGACCCCCTCGGCGAGGAGGTGAATGCCGTTCTCTCGGCAAATATTTGACAGGGCTTTAAAAACCGACTGCTTTAGGGGGTGCCGGTCAATATCGCGAATAATCGAGATGTCGACTTTAATAATATCGGGGTTTAAGGTAACCAGTCGGCTTAAGGACGAATAACCAGTTCCGACATCATCCAGAGCAATTTGAAAGCCACACCGGCGGTAATAGCCAAGGATGGTCTCCAAGTGATCCCAATCTTCAATTTCTTCGGTCTCGACCACTTCAAAAACAACACGAGAAGGCTCAATACCGAGTTTTTCGGCTAAATCAATGGTGCTTTCCAAATTGTTATGGGGATCATTGATGGCCGAAGGAACAAAGTTGATAAACAGCTTGCCGGTAGGCGGGAATTGGGAGGCCGTTTGCAGGGCAATGTGCCGGGCCTGCTGATCTAGGGCGGCGATAAGGTCATTTTCGGCGGCAGAGCTAAAAAGCAGGGAGGGGGCAACCGGTGACCCCGTCGGCTCAAAGCCTCGCAACAGGCATTCATGACCAAAAACAGTTTGACGACGAACATCCCAAATGGGGTGAAAATGACTAGTCAGACGTCGGTTTTCTAAAATGTCGAGTAAGATTTCAGCCTTTTGTAACGATTCCCATTTGGTCAGAGTTTTTGTTTGTAAAGAACTTTCAAAGGTCAAAGCCTGACCAGAGGGGAGAAACAAGAGGGGGATGTTATGCTTTTCCAGGGGGGTCCAACGCGGAAAACTTAACAGTCGAATCAAGAAATCACTAAAACTCAGTACTTCAATTCCTGAGGGGTTGAGGCGAAAGCCGCAATACGCAAGGGCTTGCTCTAGTTTCAGGTGATACGCCGGAACACGTGTGCTTATGAAAACATTTCCTGCCTGACGTGAGATGCCAAAATCTGATGCGCGAGCTTCATCGGTGGAGCACAGCATATTCTTAGACTACAGGCAAAAGTCTAAAACGTCAATGAAAAAAGTACCTCCTACGGGACTCGAACCCGTGTTACAAGAATGAGAATCTTGTGTCCTAACCACTAGACGAAGGAGGCATAAGCGGGAAGGGGATTTCCGGGGAAGAAAAAAGTACCTCCTACGGGGCTCGAACCCGTGTTACAAGAATGAAAATCTTGTGTCCTAACCACTAGACGAAGGAGGCAGGTTTTCTTGAGCTGGACAGGATTCGAACCTGTGACCCATGCCTTAAAAGGGC
>JAJXWL010000045.1 GCA_021781625.1 bacterium | reverse complement strand
GTAAGTACCACTGCCCCGTTTCTTCAGAAAGGGTCCAAGCCGAACCGCCAAAATAGGAGTCCCAGTTATTTGGCGGCCCCCCGTGGTTGGACGTGTCAGCATGGCGTCCATCGGCCCAATAGTACCAATCACGATAGCGGTTATTTCGGGAGCTTTTCGCCTCTTGAAACCAGGGGTGTTGGCTAGACGTGTGATTGACCACAAAATCCATCAGCACCCTAAGATTTTTCTCGTGGGCTTTCGCCAAAAGTTCTTCTAAATCGGCCAGGGTTCCCAAGGCCGGGTCAACGGCGCGATAATCAGAAACATCGTACCCATTGTCGTCATTGGGCGAAGCACAAAACGGCGACAACCAGAGAGTATTCACCCCCAACGAGGCAATAGCGTCCAGTTTGTCGATCACTCCACGAAGATCACCAATACCGTCCGCGTTGCTATCGTAAAAACTGCGTATATACAGCTGATAAACGACGGCATCGCGGAACCAGTCTGGGCTCTTCATCTTTCTTTAGCTCGTTAAACGACTTTGCCTGCCGCTTTTTGCAGGCGATTGGCAATAGCCCTTCCCACGCCAGTTGCTGGGGGTAGCTGTGCCAAGATTAAGCCACAACAGGCTTCGTCCATCTCATGGAAAGAGGCGTACAAGTATTTCGCATAACTTTCCCAGTCTGCAAACTTTAAAACTTCCCACGTTGCGGGAATATTCTCAGGCAGAGTACCTTCCAAAACTAAAAGTCCGATTTTCCGTTCATCCTGATACCAGGCCGACAAGTCTGCGGACTGAGAAAAAAGTTGAACTTCAGCTTCGGGCTTATAATGGGTGTATTTGAGCCCCGGCGATACCGGGCGGCCTTCTGGGGGCACCTGGTAGGGCAAGGATTCAGGATCAACAGACAAGACTTCGGCAATTTGCTCAACGGTAACAGAACCTGGTCGTAAAACCTTGGGGATTCCCCCCGGAAAAGCAACTATGGTCGATTCTAACCCAATCTCGGCATCATCACCCTGCAAAATGGCCTCGACACGTCCCAACATGGCACTTTTCGCCATCTCAAAATTGGTGGGGCTAGGAGCCCCTGACACGTTTGCTGAAGGAGCGGCAATAGGCACTCCCGCTTCCAAGAGTAACTTCTGCGCATCAGGATTGCTAGGCCAACGCACTGCGACCGTTGGTAAACCCGCCGTGACAATGTCAGGCACATTCGAATTCTTGGGAAGAACTAACGAAAGGGGACCGGGCCAGAAGGCCTGAGCTAGTTTTCGAGCTTCAGCGTACACCTCTGAGGCAACCTCGTCGAGTTGTTCCCAACTAGCAATGTGAACAATTAAGGGGTTATCGGAGGGACGGCCTTTTGCCGTAAAGATCCGCGTACAAGCCACAGGATTAAACGCACTTGCCCCCAGGCCGTAAACTGTTTCTGTAGGAAACACCACCAGCCCACCACGACGAATCACGGCGGCGGCTTCAGGAATTTGGTCAGAAGGGATTATAAGTGTCTTCATATATCTCCAAAGCATCTAGCATTGTAAGGATTTTTTGACAAAAGGCAATCCGTGCGCTACGATTTTGCGAGGGGGATGACATTTTGAGCCTTGTTGCGATTCTCAATTCCGACCCAACGGTTCAAGCTCGTTTGGATAAAGCCTTAAGAAAAGACGGTCAAAGACAGTTTCCTCTCTTGAAGGCCGCCGATATTGACGAAGCCCTTGAAATTCTCAATTTTGATCTTCCCGAAATTGTTGTGATGAACGTGGATGATCCTAATCTCCCTCTGGCACCGGTTTTATCGACCCTACGCACGGATTCTTGGATGCAGAATTTTGCCTTGATAGCGGTGTACGACTCAGCTCAAGGGCCTGAATCAAGGGTGTACAAGCTAGCGGCCCCCTTAAACATCCTTGCGGCCTTAAGCACCGACCAAATTTCCGAGCACCTGTTCAAATACTTAAAGATTCTTGAAAATAACCATCAATTGATGGTTAAACTCGAAGTTTCTGGCGCTGGCGAAGTAAAAACAACGGGAGTCTTCAACATCAGCAACGACCCCATGACCGTACCGATCTATACAGGGCTTGCGGCTCAGACCCTAGTCCAACGAGGCTTAATTGAGCCTTCACGGAAACGCGATCTGCAGATAGCCCTCGCGGAACTGGTTCAAAATGCGATTGAACACGGTCATTGCGGTCTCAATGCTACAGAAAAGGCGGAATTTTTAGCGCAGGGGGGCTCTATTGCCGAACTCATCCAAAAAAAGTGTCAGGAAAATCCCGTACTAGCTGACATGAAAGTAACCTTGGAGTGGGAAATTACCTCGACAAAGTCAAAATTTTATGTTCGCGACCAGGGAAAAGGCTTTGATGTTGAGGCTTGGATCGAAACCCTGCGGAACCATGGTCCAGGCGCTCTTTCGGGCCGAGGAATTAAACTGGCCCGGAGTCTGGGCGGACAACTTTCTTACAATCGTAGCGGTAACGTTGCCTGTCTCACCGTAAACCACCCTTCGGTAGCTGGTCGCGAACCACCAAGAGGCTTTGAAGGTGAAGAAGTTGTGGTTGCCCAAAAGGGCGATGTCGTTTTTCAACAAGGAGAATTGAGCGACCACTTGTATTTTATTGTCAGTGGAACGTTTGGCGTGTATCATGATGGCGTTCCCCTTAATCACCTTGGCCCAGCCGATGTCTTTATGGGCGAAATGTCCTTTTTAACCAATAATGTTCGGACAGCTACTGTTTTATGCGAAACCACAGGCCGGTTAATCAAAATTTCTCGTCGATCGTTTGTGAAAACCTTGCGTGAGTTTCCCCACTATGGCTTTTTCTTAGCCAAGCTCATGGCAAAAAAACTTTCTTCGGGTAACGAAGAGCGTGCCAGACAGGTTCTTGATGATCTTACCGTTTAAACTTTAGGAAAGCTAAGTATGTACCCATTGTTATTTTCAAAGGTTCTCAAAGAAAAAGTTTGGGGGGGGCGCGAATTTGAAGAGTTTCTCAAAATCCGCCTCAAACCCGGTATTACCTACGGCGAATCCTGGGAGGTATCCGCACATCCCAGCGGGCCTTCTGTGGTGACTCAAGGCCCTTGGCAGGGGAAATCCTTACCCGAGTTGGTTGCTGACAGGCCTGACTTGCTGGGAGCTGTCGAACCTCGTTACCAGAAGAAATTTCCCCTTCTGATTAAATATCTCGACATTCACGATCGGTTGTCAGTTCAGGTACACCCCGAGGATTCTTATGCCCTCGCCCACGAGGGAGAATGGGGAAAATCGGAATGTTGGTATGTTTTAAAGGCTAGCCCCGATGCTCGGTTAATTTTGGGTTTAGCTTCCGGGATCGATCGCGAGACTTTTCGCCAAAAAAGTCAAGCACGGTCCTGGGAAGGCTTGTTTCAAGAGGTTTCTGTCCAAGCAGGGGATTTCATTGCCATCCCTCCAGGAACAGTTCACGCATCCCTCCAAGGGTCACTGTTAATTTGCGAAGTTCAACAAAATTCTGATACCACGTACCGAATTTATGACTTTGACAGGTTGGACAATGGTGTTCTACGCCCCCTCCACCTTGAACAGGCCCTTGAAGTCATTCGGTTTGACCAACAACCTCGTCCCCTCCCCCGCCACGCCCGTACGCCAATCAATGTCAGGGGAGCTGAGTGGGAAACCTTGGCCGAAGACCCTCATTATTGCGTTGCTCACCTCGCCATTGAAAGAGAGTGGGAAGACCCAGCCATAGATATTTTCCACATCCACTCGGTCTTGGCGGGACAGGGAACCGTTCACTCATCTTTGGGTGAGTGGCCCGTTAGCGCCGGGCAAACATGGTTGATTCCCGCCAAGATTCACACAGTTTGGAAGGGAAACCTCAAAATGCTTCGTTCGTGGGTATGAAGCCTTAAAACCGAAACTCGGGATAGATCAGTCGAACCATTTCCGGCAAGGTTTTTTGGTGATAGAGAATTCCGTACATCACGGCAGAGCGCAAAACTTTTTTGACGTAGTACCGCGTCTCGCTAAACGGAACAGCCTCAACAAAGATTTCTTCGGGGAGCCTACCCAAAGTTCGCCTCCATGAGGCGACACGCCCATAACCGGCGTTATAGGCCATCAAAGCCAAGTAGGCTTTTTTTTCGTCCCTAAGCAAATCGCCTAAATACCTTGCCCCTAAGGTGAGGTTCGTCTCGGGATCTTCAAGATCCTTGACCTTAAGCCTAAGTTCTCGCGCCACACCTCGTGCGGTCGAGGGCATGAGCTGACTTAGGCCCGTAGCTCCAACCCAACTTTTTGCATGCGGGTCAAAAGAACTTTCGACGCGAATCAAAGCGGTAAGCAAGCTCGCATCCACATGATTCTTTTTCGCCAAGGTATCCATCAAAGCTGACCAAGCCCTGGGAAAAAGTAACTCCCAATCTCGCTTTTCAACGGGATACCCTGGCTTTGCGACGGCGGCATCCATCAACAAAAGAGAGGTTTTATATTCCTTTTTTTCTTGCAGTTTCGAAGCTGTCTCACGAACCAGAGCAGGCGAAACCTCGGTTGATGAAGCCCCTAAAACACGAATCAAAAGTGCCCCAGCTTCACGGGCAAGACCAAAACGGAAAAATCCCTTAACCCACTGGCCGACCGGAGGTTCAGGACCTTCTGGCAGAGGCCTGGTGTAGCGTTCGTCCAAAGTGGCATCAATATTGGGCCTTGTGTCTAACGGAAGCTCTTGCCCAAGGATCGCTCGAGCCATCAAGGACTCATACGAAAAAGGACTCAACGTAATGGTTTTTAGGAGGAGGTCGCGAACTGTCTTGTGAATACCGGCGTCGCGAAGGTTTAACAGGTCGTGTCGCGCTAGGCTTGCTAAAAGAAAGTCAACCGTGGCTTCGTCATCGGGAACTAAATAGGGTGTAAGCTCACGATAGACTCGTGCGAGAAGCCTCCAGTCACGTTGTGACGCCAGTTGTGCCATCCAAGAGGATAAAACATCCGAGTAATACGCCGGTTGACGGGTTTTTTTTAGAATTTGCTCAAAATCCCCTAAAACGTCTGTAACCCGTTGTGCCTTCGCCGCGAGGTAGTTCCAGGAGGCGCGATCCCACTCTTGACTATTTTGTGCTAAGCCCTGGGCTTTCTGAAAAATTTCCTCTGCTGAGCGTCCGTACGACAACGCCTCGTCCAGCTCACCTTTGGTCATCGCCAGGCTATAACCAAGGGCTCCTTTTGCCTCGGGAAGTTTGTCCAGAAGCCCTAACGCTGGACGTGCCAAAGAAGGAGTTCGAAACAAAGAACCCATTTCTGCGATAAAAATGGGGTTACGCCAAAAGGCAGGGAGGTTCGCATTGTGACTCAGCCAATGCGATGCTTCTTGAGCCATCTCTTGTCCCGCCATCGATTGCCAATAGGCCGCCCAATGCCCATCGGGCCCCAAAAGGGCATAACGTCGGGGATCTTCTTCTAAAAACGAATAGACACGATAGCTGAGCAAGGAAGCAGGCGTATCAAAAATCAAGGTTTTTAAAGCTTTCGAGGCCTCGTCGCTATACCCGAGGCGAACAGCCAACACAGCCTTGTACAACAGATTTTCCCGTTCTTGCGAGCGTGAAAAGGCGTTAGCTGGCCAACTTGTAAGAATTTTCCACGCCTCACGGTCAAGCTTTTGCCAATAGAGCGCCGTTACCAGCTCACGTTGAAGGGGTAAGTCTTGCGGAAAGCGCCTCAGAAGCCACCGGGCCGCATCTTCTACGACAGGCCAGTCTTTTCGTTCCCGTGCCGATTTAAGCTCTTCGCGCGCGGCAAGGGTATTCCAGGGTGAGCGTTCTCTCTCACGAGCAATATGCCAAAGTCGTTCAGCCGCCAAAGGGCGGTGAATCTTGGCAAGGACAAAGCCGGAGTAATACCAAGCGCCAGGGCCCAACGAAGAAAGATCGGAACCCACCACTTCATCATCGCTTAACGAGGTGAAAAACGAGTAATCGCCCGCTTCAAGCTTTTGTCTTACCTCCGTGGGGGGGAGATTCCAAAGACCGGCGCCACACGAAACCAGCGAGAAAATCAAAACCAGAGGCGATAACTTCAAAAGCGTCATGAATATTCTAAAAATCACCAAGTCCAGGCTGTCAAAGATTTGTTAGCTACGATGGGCCCAAAACGACGTTCCAAATCACTTGCTTCATCACCCGGTCGTAACTGATACACCTGGGTGGAATGCAAGGAAGCGGGGACAGTCAAGGGGTCTTGCGCCGTAGTGGCCATCGCTAACGACGGTCCCGAAGGCATTAAGAACGACTCTGGGCGCAAGGCTGGGGGTGAGGCAGGACGCATAAAGTTCATAAAGAGAAGACCTAACAAGACAGCAACTAATAGCCCCAGCGTTATTAAACTTAAAACGAGTGAAACTCTGTCGATTTTTGGTGGCGAAGTATCTCCTGATGCGGGTTGATCCTTAGGTGACGGGCGCGGTGAAGTCACTGACGAGGCAGAAGGCTTTGGTTCGGGCACAAATTGAGGCTCAGCTTCAGCTTCTGGTTCCCAGGCAGGCATTTCGTCAAAGAAGGAATCTTCTGACCCTGCCGACGCTCCCGTTGGGTCGGTAGAAGGTTCTTGGTCGGAATCAAAACTTGTGTCTTGATCTAAGTCAGACAGTTCAAGGGACGGCATATCGTCCATGGACAAATCCGGAAACGCGTAGGGGTCTTCTTCTTTGGCTTCGACAGTTGGAGCTTCCGCTTCCGCTTCATCTCCCCAGTCCATAGAATCAAAAGAATCGGGATTTGCCTCGGCTTTTTTGGGGATCGGAGCAGGATTTGTAGGCGCAGGGCTGGTTGGAGCATCCCAAGACTCAAGAGAATCAAAGTCGGGCAAATCTAACGTGAAGGATTCTCCGAGTGTCATCTCGTCCGCATTGAACGAGTCCTTAGCGAGAAAAGCCTCTTCTGAAGGGACAGACGGTGGCAGTGGAGGTTCTATCTCGAGTGTAGACTTCATTTCGTCGAGATTAAAATCGTCAAGTTCAAAGGTATCCAGACTATCGTCGTTAAGAATTTCACGATCGGAACGCAAGGGAGCTTCGCCCTCTTGGGGAATCTCCTCGGCGGCTGGTTCCAAAATATCCGGTAAAGACTCAAAGCTTTCAAGTTCTGGAATGTCGTTGCCCTGATGATAATCTTTGAGATCGACCGAAATTGACTGTTTAGCGGTGCCCTGGGGCCATGCGGCAGTTGCCGTAAGGCGCCCTTGCTCATCCAGATCAATTACCAGCTCAATGTCACCGGTCCCTGAACGCTGGAGAGCTAGGGTTCCCAGATGAAGTCCCGAATCGGTTTCGGAAGCAGAACTACGGATATCAATCCGAACGGACTCCTGGCCAGGTCGGGCCGCCGTTAATGTGAGCTTTTTGACACCGACCTGCGATTCTTCCACAATGGGAAAGAAAGAGCCGTCGGCTTGTAAAATCCCGATGGTCGTTGGTTTCACGTACCTTTCCTGACGTCAGATAGAAACAAACTATCCCCGCCCTTTCGGTTTTGTCAATTGACAACCGCCAAGAGGGCTTCGATAATGAAGTTATGCCTGATGCCCTACCCTTGATCCTAGGAATTTTTGCCGTGGTTGTCCTGTTCGGCTTGGTGGTTCTCTTTTCCCTCAAGTCAGGCTCTGGTGAGAAAAAATCCTGGAACGTTGCAAAGAAAAAAAATAAATCCGTGCTCTTTAAAGAGGCAACGCGCAAATTAGCGCAAAACCCCAAGGATGCCGAGGCTCTTTTTACAATCGCCGATATACAATTTTCCGAAGGGGATTTTGACAAAGCCTCGAAAACCTATGGGCTTTTGTCGACACTCACTTCAACCGCAGAGCTGGATGAGTTTACCATCAACCTTCGCTATGGGCTGTGCTGTCTCAAACTGGGTCAGAATGAAGAAGCCTACAAAGCACTTTTAGTCGCCAAAGCTCTTAAGGCTGACGGTTTTGAAGTCAATTACAACCTTGGGTATCTTGACTACCTTCGCCGTAACTACGAAAAGGCAGCCAGTGCACTCAAATTAGCCCTAGCCACCTCGAAAGAACACCCTGGCACGCTTAAGTACCTGGGGCAAAGTCTTTTTAAGTTAAAAGCCTACAAAGAAGCGGCGGTACACCTAAAAAAGGCGTTGGATCTTGAACCGACCGATAAAGAATCGCTTTTTTATCTGGCGCAAACCTATTTTGAGCTTGGCCAGGCAGATAATGCCGTCAAAATCTTTATGCATCTGAGGCCTGACCCCGAAGTGGGGCCCCAAGCAGCACTCTTTGCAGGAACCGTACATTTTAATGGCCGCCAATATGACGCTGCCATCGAGGATCTCGAAATCGGCTTACGTCATCAAAAAGTTCCCGACGACTTACGGTTAGAAATGCATTACCGCTTAGCGGCGGCTTACGTACAGGTGCAAAACATGGAAGCCGCGCTAAGGCAATACAAAGACCTGCGGAATATCAACCCCACTTATAAAGATGTCCCCGAACAGATCCGCCGTCTGTCAGAGTTTCATTCCAATAAAAACCTCCAGATCTACATGATGGCCCCCACGTCGGAATTTGTGACCTTGTGCCGCAGTTTGACCTACACGTTTTTTCCCAAAGCTGCCGTCAAGATTCAGGATGTAACAGTCAATAAAAATGAATATGCCGACATTACCTGCGAGGTCAGCACCAGCAAATGGGAAGATCTAATCTTATTTCGCTTTATTCGATCGAATGCCCAGGTGGGGGAACTCTTTTTGCGGGACATGCAGGCCCGCCTTAAAGAAATTCGGGCTGGCCGCGGTTTCTGCGTAACCGCAGGAACCTTTACTCAAACGGCTAAGCAATTTGTCGAGGCCAGGCTCATCGATCTGGTAGAAAAAGATGGCCTGCTAAAGGCTATGTCCAGCCTATAACTCAACGAACCTGAAAAACAACGACATGGCGCTCTTCGTCTAAAAACGGTACTTCAAGCTTGACGATTTGTAGCTGATCAAGTTGGCGGTTGACCTGGGTTACCTCAGTTTCTAGAACTTCGCGACGCCCCTTGTAGGCGACCGTAAAACCCTGTGGGGTTAAAAGCTTTTTTAAAACCTTGAGAAGCGGTGCATCGAGGGGAGAAAATGCCCGGAACACCGCCACAGGGAACCTCTCTTTCAGCTCCTCAATTTGATAGGGCCACAGTCTGACGTTGGTCAGCTTTAGTCTATCGATTGCCAGCTCCAAAAACCTCACCCGCTTTTCTTTACGTTCGGCGAGGGTGACCTGCCACTGAGGAAAGGCCAGAGCCAGCGGAATTCCCGGCAAGCCTGCACCGCTACCCAAGTCAACAAGTCGTCCAGCACCAGGTAGCCCCGACAACAGCCGCCAGGGAGCCAGGCTATCGAGCACGTGCTTCAGAACAAAATCTGACTCTTCGTGGAGCCTAACCAGACCAAAGCGCTCATTTTCCTCACAAACTAAGGTTTGGTAGGCGATGAGTTTCTCGGCCAAGCCTGGGTGTTGGTCCTCGGTCAAGCCAAGTTTACCCAGCCCCTGGTTCAGGAGTTCCCTGTTCAGAAATTCCCTGTTCACGTGGTCCTGGCTTGTCACGAATTCCCTGCTGGGCTGAGAAGTTTCCAGCGAAGAACCAACACTGAGGGTGGTTCAAAACGGCTCGCCGGCTGAGGGGTTGCCCCTTGGGGTGTTTTTCCCTTCACCCACACTTTGACAACATGATTTTGAAACTTGATTAGTTGTGGCACCAGTGGTCCCGTGAGACGCCAGACTTTGGTACCGGTAGCTAACGAGAGGTAGGTAAACGGTTCATTTCCCCGCACTGACAAAACACCCGTCAAGGTTTGTTGCTCCTGCTCTGGCTGGCCCAAGGCAAAAGCAGAAACAGCCGGGCTCAGTAAGAGCCAAAGAACAGCCGCCCCCCAAAGGTAGGGCTTACCAAGATACCTCTTACCAAAGCCTTTCACGGCAACACCACGGCTTGGAGCTCGACATTAGGGGGCAGTGTCACTTGCAGGTTCACAGAACCAGAAAGGGAAGCCCCCGCATGGACGGCGTAGTAGTAAAAGGCCAGCGGGGGGAGCGAAGTCACTCCCGTCAGCGTCGAGTACACGAGCGGCCCTGGGCTAGACGAAGTAAAGCTATTCGTCGAATCGGAAATCGGGTAGTAATCGTCAGGGTTCAGGGAACCATAGGTAAAAGTCTGCGCCGCGCCAGGACCGTCTTGAATACTCGCCGGGGTAAAGGCATACGGGGGCGTGGCTGTCGGGGCCGATAGTTCATAGGGGACACCTTG
>JAJXWL010000002.1 GCA_021781625.1 bacterium | reverse complement strand
TGGTCTGGTGATTGCCAACCAAGCCATGACCAATAGTTCTGGTACTTGGTCGGCCACGGTGAACAATGCGACGTTTACCGCCGGTGCCGTGATTTACGTCGACGTTTTGGCTACCAATAACGGCGTTCAAACCAGCGTCCCCCAAGGTAGTGTTTCGAATGTGACCTCTTGGTCTTCCTTTACCTACGCCGCAACCCCCTCTCCTTCACCCTCTCCCACGGTGAGTCCTTCCCCCTCACCGACGACGTCTCCGAGTCCTAGCCCTACACCCAGCGGGCTGACGGTAACTGGAGTTAATGGCTCCGTAGTTTTAACCAACTTGTCCAGCGGCAACGTAACCGTTAGCTATACGCCAACCAGCAGCATCAGCTCGGCGGCTTTGTACTTGTCCCAAGGGAACGGTACGGGGCTGGTGATTGCCAACCAAACTATGACCAATAGTTCTGGCACTTGGTCGGCCACGGTCAATAACTCGACCTTTACCGCTGGGGCTGTGATCTACGTCGATGTGTTAGCAACGGCCAACGGCGTACAAACCAGCGTCCCCCAAGGCAGTGTCTCGAATGTCACCTCTTGGGCTTCGTTCACTTACGCCGCCACACCTTCACCTAGTCCCACCGTTAGTCCCAGTCCTACCGTCAGTCCTAGCCCCACGGTAAGTCCTTCCCCGACCCCCGCACCGAATGGCGGGACAATCGTCAGTGGTCCCAACGGAAGCGTCGTGGTGTCGAACATGACCAATAATCAAATCACCGTGTCGTACACCCCCAGTTCCAGCATCACCAGCGCTAACCTCTACTTGACCTTGGGGAACGGTACCGGCTTGGCCTTAGCTTCCCAGCCCATGACCAACTCGGGCGGTACCTGGTCGTACACCTTTAGTGCCCCCTCGTACATTTGGGGGGTCAAGGTCGGCGTGGATGTTCTGGCCAGCACCAACGGAGTTGTTACCGATGTCCCGGAAGGCGTCGTCAATGACGCGACCACTTGGGCCACCTTCGCCTACGGCTCGCAAGCTACCTATACCATAACCTTTGATGGTCAGGGCGCGACGACCCCCGCCAGCGTCTCAAGTGCCACGGTTTCAGGGCCCAATTGGACTTTGACCAACTTCCCCGTGGCTCCTGCCAAGACTGGTTATAGCTTTAACGGCTGGTATACCCAACCCAATGGGGGCGGTACAGCGTTCTATGCTTCCACCGTCGTGACCGCCAATATGACCGTCTACGCAGATTGGATCATCGGTGGGCCTACACCTAGCCCAACCCCTGGTCCTGTGTCGCTGATTCCCTTGAGTGGTAGCAACCTGATGACCATTCAGTTCCAGAACAACACCAACGGTGCTTGGCCGGACAGTGCCATCTACCTGTTGGTCATTGCCCGCAACTCAGCGCACAACTTCTGTTACCTGACACCGGACGGCAACTTAGTCCCTCTGGTGGCTGGACAAAACCTGCAAGGCCTGTTCTACCGCATGAGCGACATTCAAGGCTTCCAGGTTCCGGCCTTTATGGACTCGGCTCGTTTGTACGTGGCCATGGGGCAACCTCTGAACATCCCGGTGAATACCGACATCAATGGCAACGTTGGGGTCGCCTTCCCCAATATCGAGAACCCCACCGACCCGAGCATCAACGATGACTTTGACTGGGTTGAGTTTGCCGTTGTGAACAACAACATCTGGGCCAACACCACTCAGGTCGACCAATTTGACATCCCCATGGTGGTGCAGTTGTACACCGGGACGAGCACTTCGTACTCTCTATTGGACACCGTGGGTGTAACCGAAACCCGCAGTCAAATCTTCAACGAGTTTGAAGCTTCGGTTCCCCCCGAGTTTGCTGGTCTAGTTCAGGCCCACCGTATTGTCGCTCCTCTGCACGGCGGGTTCCGCACGGGTCAGCCCAATGCCGGGTATTTTGACAACTACATCAACCAGATTTGGCAGCAGTACACCACACAACCGTTTGTTGTGACGGTTCCTCAGGGTACCTTCACCGGCTACGTACAAGGGACTTCGATGGCCTTTACCCGGCCCAACGATTCGACGATCTACTATGTGCAAAAGCCCACCAGCGATGATGTGTGGGGTGGTATGGGGACGCTCAACAGCGGCAATACCATTGAGTTGGTTTTGGAAGCGCAGATTTGTGCCGCCTTCCACCGCCACGTGATGGACAATGCCTCGGCGTTGAATACTCCGTCGGCGTACTACCAGACAGCGCCCTTCGACTACTACGCGCAGTTCTGGCACGAACATAGCATCAACCAAAAGGCTTACGGGTTCTGCTATGACGACGTGAATGCCCAGAGTTCCACCATGACGACCCCCAACCCCCGTGGGTTGGTCATCTCGGTCGGTTGGTAAGTCTAGGTTAGTTTGACGAAGCACCGCTGGTCGCTGACTAGCGGTGCTTTTTTTTGTTATTAGTAAGAATTGGGATTCGGCCAGCGTCTTCGTAATTCAGCGAGTAAGTGTTCAAGTCCATTGGTCTTGATTTCTTCGAGAGCTCTTAACTGTTGACCCAAAAGTCCTGAAGGGTAGCCTTTTCCTTTGAACCAGAGCACATAAGCTTCAGGAAGGTCACTAAGGTAGCGTCCAGCATATTTTCCAAAAGGCATTTTGGCATAGGCTAGACGTAAGAGGTCTTCTTCTGTGGATTCCATTAGTCTTCGGGGTGTTCTCCCTGTTCTTGAAGCATATGACCGGATTTCTGTTGTTTGGTTTGCAAATAGAATGCATTAAACTCGTTGGGTTTCATGATATGGGCCATTCTGCGCGAAACTTTGATTCCCATATTTTCTAAGCCCGCGATTTTACGGGGGTTGTTGGTCATTAAAGCCACCGATTTAACCCGGAGGCTGGCAATCATGTGAGCCGCAACGCTGTAATCACGTTCGTCATCGCCAAAACCTAGGGCATGGTTGGCTTCAACGGTATCTAAGCCTTGATCTTGCAAGGCGTAGGCCCGAATCTTGTTGGTAAGACCAATGCCACGTCCTTCTTGCCTCAAGTAGAGTAAAATTCCTCGATCCATCTTTCCGATAGCTTGAAGAGCCGCCTCTAATTGATCACGGCAATCACACCGTAAGCTACCGATGGCATCCCCAGTTAAACATTCCGAATGCATGCGAATCGGCACATCTTCTTGTCCTACCACATCACCGTGAATAAAAGCGGCGTGTTCTTTACCATCTTTATTATTGGTAAAGCCCACCACTTGAAAATCTCCAAATCGCGAGGGCAGGTGCGCTGCAGCGACAATGCGTACGCAGATATGATCTTTTCCAAAACCTTCGCACTCGTGAGTTTTGTCTAGTTCTACTAAATCTTGTAAGGATCGGGGTTCCATATGTTCTCCTTAATCTAAAATACGTCGAATTGCTGGAGCTTTCAAACCGCTTGTTTCAAAATCCTTCACTTGCTTTAATAAAGGGGGAGTCAGCCATGGAAAGCCAAAGAACTCAGAAAACTCACGATTTGATAGTTGTCGGAGCCGGTCTGTCAGGGTTGGCCTGTGCCCGTAGGGCGGCAAGCACGGGGCGTTCAGTTTTAGTTTTGGAGCGCTCGGCGGTTGTTGGGGGAAGATGTGCCTCCAAGCCTGTTCAACCTGGTCTGCCACCGTGGGATTTCGGACCTGTCTTTTGGCATGGGAGTGCTAAAGAATTAGAGAACTTGTCCTTGGTTGTTGGAGAAGAAGAACTGCTTCCTTGGCCGCAAGAGGTCAAAGGGGTCGGGTTACCGTGTCAGCCTGAAGCCTTTGAAGCTGGGCAATACCGTCGTGCCATCGTCTCGGGGCTACGACACTGGCCGGAACTCTTAGCCCAAAGCCTCAATGTAAAAACCGGTATCTTGGCACAAAAACTCACATGGACCACCGAGGGAGTGAGTTTGACGACCGATCAAGGTACCTTCCAAGCCCGTGATCTCGTTTTAGCCCTGGCTCCTGAACAAACCCAAGAGGTTTGGAGGAATTCTTTAGCTGAGGAGCCGCAATTAGCTTCTCAGCTGGCCTTACTAGGGCAGTTTTCCAGTCTTCCTTGTTTAACCGTGTTGGCTTGGTATCGACAGGCTCCCGAGTTGACTTGGGATATTTGGTACCCTGAAACCTCTCGTGAAGTTCTCCTTTTGTCTAACGAAACCAAAAAACGGCAGTTCTCAGGCGGTGGAGCCCTCGTGATTCAGGCCCGCCCGTCTTGGTCGGCATCACACCTTGAAGAGGATCGCTCTCATTGGACCAAAGAACTCCTCGAAGCCGCTGGCCAGCTGGCGGGAAGCTGGGTAAAACAACCAGATAACCTGATTGCCCACCGGTGGAAGTTTGCCCGCCAAGCGCCGGGGAATGAACTTTTTCCCTTAATCCTAACGAAGCCGGACTCCCCTGGTCGAGTCGCCGTGACAGGAGAATTATTTGACTCAGGGGGATTATCCAGTGCGTTCCGGGCTGGAGAAAAAACAGCCCAAAAGCTGAGTTAACGAAGCATGGCTCCTGCCGCATTAGCCGCTAAAGATCGGGGAATCAAGCGGGTCAGGAAAGCCATCAAGGCGTTGGGGGCCCCAGTCACGAGGGATCTTTTGCCTTTGAGGAGGGCTTTAACACCTTGCCGGGCGACTTCGTCTGCCGTCATGGCCGACCGGGAGAATTTGGCCACATCCATAGACGCTGTTTCGGCAAAACGAGTCTTTGTCGCTCCGGGACAAAGAGCCGTTACACTGACCCCGGTACCATGGAGTTCTGTGGAAAGGGCTTCACTAAAACTCAAGACATAAGACTTGGTCGCGGCGTAAACAGCTAAGGTCGGGCAAGGAGAAAAAGCGGCTGTACTGGCGACATTTAAAATACGGCCTGCGCCTCTTTTTAATAACTGGGGCAAGAGTTTTCGAGTGAGTAAAGTCAAGACTTCAATATTGAGCGATAGCATGGCCTGGGCTCGCTCTTCGGGCATTTCGGCAAACGCCCCCGACCAGCCAAAGCCGGCGTTGTTTACCACGACATCCAGGTCTTTTCCCTCTAATTGTTTCATTAAGACCTCAAGCGACCCCGCGTTAAGGTCTAGCGCCAGGGTTTGTACGTTGACGCCGAGGGCTTTCAAGTCGTTAGCCAACTGGTCCAGACGCGAAGCATTTCGTCCGGTTAAAAACAAATCCATTCCATAGAGGGCTAATTCTCGGGCTATCGATGAGCCTATCCCAGAAGAAGCTCCTGTGACTAAGGCTAAGGGACGGTTTTCTGAAAGAGGACGTTTTTTGATCACTTGAGTACTCCTTTGAGGCAAATATACGGTCCCGAACGCTCACGGGCCAGACCAAAGTCCTTGTCCCTGAGCGCAAACCCGCGTAAAATCTTCAAGATGGGAGATTTTTTGTGCAGACTCTGACAACACAAGGCCGCTTAGAGTTGCCGTCCTGGGTGAAGCCGTTTATAGAACAATGGCCGAGCTCTTTGGAAACAAGTGCTGACCGCATGAGGCTGGCGGTGGCTTTAGCCCATGAGAACGTCGTTCGGGGAACGGGCGGGCCGTTTGCCTCGGTGATTGTCGAAACGAAAAGCTCTGCCTTGGTGGCGGTGGGGGTCAATTTAGTCGTACCGGGCCATACCTCCCTAGCTCACGGCGAAATTGTGGCCTTGTTTATGGCCCAGCAAGCTTGGGGAACCCATGATTTGGGGGAGGCGGGGCGACCTGCCTTAACCTTGGTGACCAATGCACAACCTTGTATTCAGTGCTATGGAGCCATTTTTTGGTCAGGGGTTAAGCAGGTGATTCAGGGGGCTCGGGGGAGTGATGTTGAAGAACTGACGGGCTTTGATGAGGGACCACTCCCTCAAAATTGGGAAGAAGAATGGCTTAAACGGGGTATTACGCTGGAACGCGATGTCCTGAGGCAGGACGCCTGTGAAGCCTTGCGCCTTTACCAAACCTCAGGCGCCCCCATTTATAACCCAGGACGGTCTTGATCCAGACTGCCTTTTTTCTGAGCTTCCTGAATCAGAAGCTCTAACAGGTGCCCCAGTTGGGGGGACGCTTGCCCAATGACTTTCATTTTTTGCCGAATTTGGGCTGGGGTAATGCCGTTTTCTTTCCAGCTGATTCCTCCGGAATTCGTGTTGAGGAGCACCGGCGCTAAACGGTCTGCCGCATTGGCTAAAAGGGCCTCAGGAGTTTTAGCCTCTTCAAACTCCTCCCAAAGTGCGCGCAAGGTTTGGGCTTGATCGGGGGGGAGTAAACCGAAAATTCGTTGAGCAGCCTTGGTTTCTCGCTCTTGCTTGTCTTCGTACCCTTTAGCATCCCAAAAAAAGGTATCCCCAGCGTCGATTTCAACTAAGTCGTGAATGGCCCCCAACAGAAGAGCTTTGGACAGATCTTGAACCCCGGGAACGTATTCCGACAGAATGGCAATAAACAAGACAAGATGCCAGGAATGTTCGGCGGTGTTCTCGCGGCGGGAATTGTCGGCGAGGCGATTTCGGCGCAAAATGGACTTCAGTTTGTCAATTTCGAGCAAGAAATCCATCTGACGGGTTAGGCGGTCCTGGTTGTCTTCCATGTCTGTCATTATAGCGGGAAGACCTCTCCTTGACAGGACGTTTTCGGTACGGGGATACTTCGGGACATGAAATTATATTCTTGGAATGTGAACGGCATCCGTGCTGTCTTACGGAAAGACGTCTTTTACCCTTTTTTGACTTCAGAAAATCCCGACATCGTTTGTTTACAAGAAGTCAAAGCACAACCCGAAGAGGCTGGGCTGGTTGTGGACGGGTACCAGGTTTCTTGGAACTCCGGCCAACGGAAAGGCTATTCTGGCACGGCCCTTTTGTCCAAAACTAAGCCGATCGCTGTCAGTCAAGATTTACCGGCTCCCTTTGTGGAAAAGTACGGTATGGCCCAAGACCCCTACGGGAACCCCAACCAAGAAGGCCGCGTCCTGGCGGCTGAATTTGAAAAGTTTTTTGTCGTGACCGTGTATACCCCGAATGCCAAAGAGGATCTGACAAGAATCCCCCTTCGCCAGCAATGGGATCCAGCCTTTTTGGCCTATTGCCGAGACCTCGAAAAATTCAAACCTGTCATTTTTTGCGGCGACTTGAACGTCGCCCATACCGAGTTGGATCTAGCGAATCCAGGTCCAAACCGTGGTAAAAAAGGGTTTACCGATGAAGAACGGGCCGGTTTTCAATCTTTTTTAGACGCCGGATTCGTCGATACGTTCCGCTTGTTTCATCAGGGTAACGGCTTTTATACCTGGTGGAGCAACTTTGGCAAAGCACGAGAACGTAACATAGGGTGGCGTATTGATTATATTTTGACATCGCCAGCCTTAAAACCATTCATCACGGCGGCCGAGATTCATCCTCAAATTATGGGGTCAGACCATTGCCCAGTGAGTTTGACTTACACTCTTCCAGCTTAAGCCCCCTCCGGTGTATAAAACCCCCAAGGAGAATCTCATGAAAAAAGGATTATTTGGCCTCTTTGCCATCATGGCCTTGCTGGCTTTGAGCTGTTCTCAGAAGGCTTCAGCCCCGGAACAGTCTGGTAAACCTCGGGTGGCATTTGTGTACATTGGGCCACCGGGGGATGGCGGTTATACCTACCAGCATGATCAGGGCCGCAAATATATGGAAAAACAACTGGGGATTAAAGCGGATATCGTTCAAAGCGTCCCTGAAGGGGCGGATGCAGAACATGTGATTGCCGATCTAGCCCAAAACCACGACATCGTGTTTACCACGAGTTTTGGCTATATGGACTCAACTTTGGCCGTCGCGAAAAGGTACCCTAAGGTCATCTTTATGCATTGTTCGGGCTATAAGACAGCCCCCAACATGGGAACTTACTTTGGTAAAAATTACCAAGGGTCTTACTTAGCGGGTATTGTTGCCGGAAAAATGACCAAAAAGAATATTATTGGCTACGTCGGGGCCTTTCCCATTCCTGAGGTCATTTACAACATTAATGCCTATGCGTTGGGCGTGCAGAGTGTCAATCCCAAAGCTAAGATCTACGTAGTGTGGACCAATACCTGGTTTGACCCGACCACGGAACGTCAAGCCGCAGAAAGTTTGCTCGATAAGGGAGCTGATGTTTTACAGGCATATCAAGATTCCCCTGCGACGCTTCAAGCCGCTGCGGAACGAGGTGCCTATGCCGGTGGTAATGATTCAGATATGACCCGTTACGCTCCGAAAAACTACCTGACCAATCCCGTGTGGAACTGGGGCCCCTACTACACCAAAGTCGTCGAGTCTGTCGAGAACAAGACTTGGACGAATACCCCCTATGAAGGGTCCTTGGCCGATGGTACGGTCACTATTGCTCCTTTAGGTAGTGATGTACCGGATGCTGTAAAGACTCTGGTAGAGGCGGCCAAAGCCAAGATCATTGCCGGTCAACTTCACGTCTTTGAAGGCCCGATCACCGATGCCACTGGCAAAGTAGCAGTGCCTGCCGGTCAGAATTTACCTCTGTCCGACATCCTGAAGATGAACTGGTTTGTGAAAGGTGTCGTGGGTACGATTCCCGCCCCCGCAGCTCAATAACTCTAGCTTATAGCCGCTGTTCTCGTAGGTAGGGGAGCCCTAAGGCCCGTGGTGCTGAACTCGGACGATGCCGGGTCCTCCATCCTACGAGAATTAACACCAAAATTGTGACAAGATACGGAATCATTTTGAGAAAGTATGGGGGGATCGTGCTCCCAGCCAGTTGAATCCGAAAGCCCAGTGTATCAAGAATGCCAAAGAAATAGGTGCCGATTAAAGCGCGCAGGGGATTCCACTGTGAAAAAATGATTAAGGCGACGGCAATCCAGCCTCTTCCAGCCGTCATTCCCTGGATCCACGTTGGCGAATACACCAAAAGCAAATCCGCTCCCCCTAAAGCCATCAATGCGGAACCTGCCATCACACAGCCATAACGATACAAAGTCACCGGTATCCCCATCACATCGGCCGTACCGGGGCTATCTCCCACAGCTTTAAGTCGTAAGCCAAAGGAGGTTTTTTTCAAAAGCAAGGTCAGGGCAATCACGAGAATAAAGCTGAGCCAAGTAAAAATGTCCAAGTGAGCTAGGAGAGGGCCGGCAAGGGGAAGAGAACTCAGAAAATTGAGGTTGAGCAGAGGAGCACTGCCCACGAGAGGGGCCCCCGCCACAGGTTGACCCAAGGTAGCACTCAGCCCAGTACCAAACAAAGTCATGGCAAGACCGCTAACGATCTGGTTGGCTCTAAGGGTAACCGTCAGAAAGGCGTGCAGTAAACCTAAAAGCATCCCCACGACGAGAACGGCGCCCACCGTTAAAAGTAAGTTGGGTACCCACAGGTACATCAGGGCCGCCGTAACAGCCCCCATCAACATCAGCCCTTCAGCGCCTAGTTGGATCACCCCGGAGCGTTCGATCAGGATTCCTCCCAAAGTCGCAAACAGAAGCGGTGTGCCAGCAGATAAACCAGCGGCCAAGATTTGAGTGATCCAGTCCATATTAGGCTCCTGCACCAGGTGTGGTTCGTCGAAGAGATATTTGTCCCAATAAATTACCGCCGATGACAAAAAAGAGGATAGCGCCTTGAATCATGGACGCGATGGAGGGGGGAATTCCTAGGGTCTGAACATTGAAGCCGCCCACGATGAGACCGGCAAAAAGAAAAGCCGAGATGATCAAGCCCAGGGGATTTAAACGGGCTATCCACGCCACGATAATGGCTGTATACCCATAACCCGGTGAAACGCTGTCCATGAGCCGGTGTGTAACCCCGGAAACTTCCATCATTCCGGCTAAACCGGCTAAAGCCCCGCTGAGAAATAAAACACCCAAGATATGCCGGCGAATTCGGATACCTGCATGGAGTGCCGCTTCGGGGTTGGCGCCAATCAGGCGAATTTCATAGCCCCAGCGTGTCATGTTGACCGCCACGGCATACACCCCCACTAAAAGAAGGGCAAGGATTAACCCCCAATGGAGTCGACTATGGTCCCACAAAGAGGGGATAGTCTCGGCGGACGGGAAGATGGGGGAGCCGGGAAAGTTGAGCCCCTTGGGGTCTCTCCAAGGACCAAAGACGAGAAACTGTAATCCCAAAAAAGCGACATAGTTTAACATTAAAGAGGTGATGAGTTCATTGACTTGAAAAAAAACTTTGGGCAGGGCCGTCAACAATCCCCAAAGGCCCCCTGCGACTAAACCAGCCATAAACATGAGGGGTAAGGCGACCTCGATGGGCAGCTGAGGAAAATAAATCGTGATTCCTGTTGCCGCGATGGCTCCTACTAATAGCTGTCCTTCTGCCCCAATGTTCCAGACGGCGATTTTGTAAGCGATGGACACGCCCAAACCGCACAAGAGGAGTGGGATAGTTTTGACCAAGGTTTCCGTTAGACCAAAACCGGAGCCAAAAGCCCCTTGAAACATCTTCGCCCATACGGCAAGAGGATCGGCTCCGCTGAACAAAATCAGGACGCTGGAGACCGCTAACGCCAGAACGATCGAAACCAAAGTGGCCCACCAAGGGGCTTGCTTTCCTGAAGGATCAAGTACCAGTCGAAAGGAGGGACGTGAAAGACTCATGGGGACTCCTGGTCAAGACCGGCCATCCACATGCCGATGCGGTGCCGGTCGGCTTGTGCTCGGGAAACTTCTCCAGCCACTTTCCCATTAAATAGAACGAGGATGCGGTCGGAGAGCTCAAGTACTTCGTCTAAATCTTCCGAGATTAACAACACGCTTTTCCCGGCGTTGCGAAGGTCTTCTAAAAGGTCGTGTACCGCTTGGGTGGCACCGACATCCAGGCCTTGGGTCGGGTGAACGGCAATCATCAAGCGAGGGTTGTTGCGAATCTCTCGGGCCAAAAGAAGTTTTTGCTGGTTGCCGCCCGACAAGTGCTGAACGGGAGTGTCGAGGCTTGGTGTTCTGACGGAAAATTCTTCCACCAGGTCACGTGACCAGCTTCGATTGTCCTTGAGACGTAAAAAGCCCCAGCGAGAGCGTTCTGGAAGGCGATAGGATTTAAATAGCAAATTGTCTATGACGTTGAGGCTACCAGCTAGGCCGCTCTTCATACGGTTTTCAGGAACATGGGCCATGCCTGCTTCGATGAGAGACCGAACGGTCGCGGCTCTCAGCTCTTGCCCTTGAAAAACAATGTGACCTTTTTTCCAAGGCCGAAGACCCGTGAGAACTTCAGCCAATTCTTTTTGACCGTTGCCGGAAACCCCTGCGACGCCCACAATTTCACCGGCTCTTACTTCGAGATGAAACCCAGACAGGGAGCGCCCCCCATGATCGGCATGAACTTCGAGGTCCTTCACGCTCAGAAGCACTTCTCCTGGAGCATAATTGCCCCTTGGACGAGGAGGCTCCAGCTGTTCTCCGACCATCATTTGGGCGAGTTCTTTTTCATTGGTTTGAGAAGCGGCTATAGTCGAAATCAAACGGCCCTTGCGGAGTACCGAAATACGGTCTGCCAGCGCCATGACTTCTTTCAACTTATGGGTTGTGATGAGGATCGTCTTACCTTCAGCTTTAAGACGGCGCAGGGTATGGAAGAGATCTTCGACTTCTTGAGGAGTCAGGACAGAGGTCGGTTCATCAAGAATAATAAACCGAGCACCTCGATATAAGGTTTTGACAATCTCGACTCGTTGTTGTTCCCCGACCGCCAAGAGTTCCACAGGGGTATCGAGAGGGACGTTTAGACCTAGCCGCTGAGCAAAAGCTTCGATCTCGACACGACGGGATTTTTTCCAGGCTGACCCGTGCCAAAAAGGGGCTTTTTCACCTAAGAGGATGTTTTCGAGTGCTGTAAGGGTGGGGACCAAGCGAAAGTTTTGGAACACCATACCAATGCCCTGTTGGGAAGCCTCCCAGGGCGAGTTAAGCCGTACAGGGCGACCATCAAGAAGTATTTCTCCGGAGGTGGGTCGATAAACCCCAGAAAGCTGGCACATCAGGGTGCTTTTTCCTGCGCCGTTTTCCCCCAATAGGGCATGAATTTCACCGGGGAGAGCTTCAAAATCGACGTGGTCGTTGGCGGTGACCACCCCGAAGGTTTTGACAATTTGACGCATCTGCAAGGCAGGTAAGCGTTCCAAAGGGCCCTCCGTACAAAAGCTGATGTTGAAGTTATAGCATGGGTGACTCTCGAGGAAAAAGGCATCTGTTCTCTGGAATTCCCCTGTTATGCCTAGAAGAACTTGTCGAGCCGAGAGAAGTTCTCTACAGTGTGCATTATGGCGACTCAAAAGGATGTAGCTCGACGGGCCGGGGTGTCCTTCATCACCGTCTCACGGGTTGTAAACGGTTTAGACAATGTAAAAGAAGAAACGCGGCGTCGTGTTGAAGAAGCCATACGTGAACTGAGGTACCATCCCAACCACTTAGGACGGGCCTTGAACCAAGGAAAAACAGGTACGTGGGGGGTAGAAACTCCCATTAGCATTCGCTCCCACTTTTGGGGCGAACAATATCTGATTGCCATCTTGGACGGAATTGAACGCCGTTGTCGGGATACCCATCAAGATCTCATTCTCTCAACCGAAGCCAGTGAAAATCAAACCAGCGATGTTTTACGTCTTTATCGTCAGCGAAAGGTGGATGGTCTCATTTTTATTGGGTTTCAGCGCCTGGGAACCGGGGTGATTGAAGAAATCCGAGAAGACCAAATTCCGTGCGTGGTCATTGCTGAGCGTCCCGCCGACAACTTGCTCTCTTGGGTTGATACCGAGAATTTTGAAGCCGGCCGTGAAGCTATCCACCGTTTGTATCAAGCTGGAAAACGAAAGCTCGGATTTGTCGTGCATGACCCGAAGGCCCTTTATAACTTCAACGTAGAACAGCGTTTAGCGGGGGGGCAAGAAGAGCTGAAGTCTTTGGGGCTCCCCTACGATAAAGATGTTTATCTCGTGTCAGATTTAGGTGAGGCAGAAGGCGAAGCCTTTTTTTCCCAGTGGAAAGATTTAGGGGCTCAACGCCCGGATGGCCTCGTGTTTGGCAATGATTTGTTAGCTATTGGGTTTACTCGAGCGGCTGTAGCAGCTGGAGTTTCTATTCCACATGACGTGGCGTATGTCGGCTTCGATGCCCTGCCTCAGGGGCGTTGGGGCCGTCCCCAGCTGGCAAGTTTTGCTCAGCCTTTTGGTCAAATGGGGTATGAAGCCGTTAAGCTCTTAGAACAGCGTTGCCAGAAAAAAATTGAGTCTAGGTCTTTGACCTTGCCCTTGACCTTTCAGCCGGGCGATACGTTGCAAAACTCCTAGTCCGTTTGAACCAAAACGATCAAACGTTCTGACGCTCTGGTGAAGGCTTGGGTGGCCAGCTGGCTTTGTTGCGTGCCGGCTACAAGAGGCTGACTGAGGATGACCAAGACAACAGAAAAGGTCAAACCTTGAGCGGAAGGTCCCGAAGAAATCCGGATTCCTGAAGGGAAGTCACGCTGAGAAGAACTCGGCTGATGAGATAAAGAGTCTAAGTTTACTAAGGGTATGTTTTCTGCGGCGATAGCTTGGCCTACTTTTTGTTCAAGTTGGCCCGAACCATCCAAGGGAACTAGGAGAAGCGCTTCGGGGGCATAGCCGAAGCGTTCGAGCAGGGTGCGAATTTGCAAAAGGAGTGTTCTCGTCAAAGCTTCAGACCTGACACTCAGACTCAGCGGAGGAAACCCCGGTCGTTCGGAGCCTATACCGTCGTAGGATAAGCGTGCAGGGGCTTTCCAACTTGAGACGAAATCCAGAAGGGGTTGAGGACATCGAAAGCTTCGTTGGAGGGAATAGGCTATCCAAGAATCCCAAGCTGGATTTGAAAAATCCCCTGCCAAAAGAAGACCGTCTCGGGTGAGCTTCCGGAGTTGGTCGATTTGTTGTGCTGTCAGCTCCTGCGCTTCATCGACCAAGATTTTGGGGTAACGAGGGGCCGAAGGGTTCCCTCGACTACGGGATAAAAAATCGTCGATGAGTTCGAAGTTAGTGCTCACGCCGTTCAAGCCGTTTAGACCGTGAGCCTCAAGTTCTTGTTGGAAGTACCAGAGCAAAGGCTTTGTAGAAACCAGCAGGGGGTAGTCACCAGGAGAATGTTCTTGCAAAGCACACCAGGTCCTCAAGAGCACGAGAGATTTTCCACTTCCGACAGGACCCTTGATCAGACTGTCACCCCTGTGCAAGGCCGCCTGGTGGACGGCTGAGCTTTGGTCTGGACTCAATTGCTGGACTAGGTTACGGTACCTCGCCTCACCCCTGAAATACACAGAAATTTCTTCATTGACTTCAAAATATTCTTGATGAACCTGATATGTCGCCATTTGTTGGGAGAGCTGATTTTGAGCTTGTTGAGTGTGGTTTAATTGAGCTTTAAGTTCTTGGACTCTTTGTTCCAGCTGCTGGCGGACTTGTTCATTTTCTTGTGAAAGCATTTCTGCGGAATAGCGTTGCTGGCGTTCTTGCTGGAGAGCCAATTCGGCAAGTTCTAACTCATCTTTGAAGAGGGAACGCTCGGCATTCAGTAAATTGATTTCATGAGCCAAATCCAGGTAACTCGTCAATTCAGCTTCATTCCGGACCAATTGTTGCTGTAAGGCTGTGTTGCGTTCCAGTAAAGCACCAAATTCTTTTTCTCGTTGAGCCAGTTTTTGAGGACTGGCTTGACGGAGTTTGCTCAAAGTTTGTTGTACTAACTCAGGTGTGGAAAATACCGGAAAATGGTAGCAAAAGGTTTCAAATTGTAAAAGTGTCTCGTGAAATCGACGTGTTTCTAATTGAACAAAGTTATGACGAACGGCATTGGTCCAGCTGCGTGATTTCGCGAAATCGCGGATAAAGCTATCGTCCAGTCGATTTCTTAGGCTGGGATTTTGACTTACCAACCGACGAAGTAATTCGGGAGCATCTACGAAGGGTCCCTCTGCGCTACTCGTGGTATAGGGGGTTCCCGTTTCGGCACGGAGAATTTTCTCCCAAAGGGCGTGCAAGGCCAAAGCAATGAGACTTTCTTCAATTCCAGCTAATTGCTCAAGCCGTTGTAAATCCTCGTCAAAGACCATGCCAGTTCTCCAAGAAATTGTTCCAAGGAAAACTGTAACATAGCTCACGGGTTTTTTCGATGGGCGGATTGCCGAGAAGGGAAGGCTTTGGGTATGGTAATCAGATGAAAGCAACATCAGTATGTCCCGGTGTCTGGCGGCTGTCGGCCGACCTCTCGGACATTTTATTTGAAGGGATCTGGCCCATACCTCATGGGGTCTCTTTAAGCAGCTATTTGGTTCGCGGCGAAAAGACTGCTCTGATTGACGGGGTCTGCGGCTGGGACGGGGTTCCCGAAACCCTGTTCGCTCAGCTGGAGGCCCTGGACATCCCTCTCGAGAGCATCGACTATGTCGTGATCAACCATATGGAACCAGATCATTCCGGCTGGTTAGAAGCGTTTCGTCGACTTCGACCTCAGTTTCAGATTGTCACCAGCGCGAAGTCGGTCCCCTTACTCAAGGCTTTCTTTGGTGTGACAGACCAAATCCGAACGGTAAAAGACGGCGATACGTTGGATTTAGGCCAAGGAAGAGTTTTGGCGTTTGCCGAAATCCCGAATGTGCATTGGCCCGAAACGATTGCTACCTTAGATACTTTGAGCGGCACGCTGTTTCCTTGTGACGCGTTCGGTAGCTTCGGTTCGTTGGAGGAAGCTCCCTATGATGACCAGCTTTCCCCGGACCAATTGGCTTTTTTTGAAAAAGAAGCGGTCCGCTACTATGCCAATATTGTCGCTGCCTTTAGTCAGCCAACGGGGAAAGCTCTCGATAAAGTCGAAAAGCTTTTAGGGGATCAGGTGAAAATTATCGCTCCAGGGCATGGTATTGTGTGGCGGAAAAATCCTGGGAAGATTCTGGCAGATTACCGCCGTTATGTGAGCTATCAAAAAAATCCAGCCAAGGCAGAGGTCACGGTGATTTGGGGAAGTATGTATGGAAATACGGAAAAAGCCCTGGAAGCCGTGTTGATGGGCTTAACCGAAATGGGCGTTCAGGTGAATAAGCACCGAGTACCAGAAACGCCAATTGGTGACCTGTTGGCGTCCGTGTGGACTTCGACGGGAGTTGTCTTAGGTATGCCCAGCTATGAGTTTAAAATGTTTCCCCCTTTGGCGGCCGCGCTGGATGAGCTGTTCAAAAAGAAGGTTCATAATCGGCTGGCCTTTCGCTTTGGCAGTTTTGGCTGGTGCGGCGGGGCGCAAAATGAGCTGGATGATCTTATAGCCCATTACAAGCCAGGTTGGCAGTTTCTTGACCCTGTCGAGTTTCAAGGAGCTCCGAAGGAAACAGATTTGGCGAACCTTCGTTCCCAAGGGCGAGCTCTGGCAAAAGCCGTTCTCCAAAGTGTGGCGAAAGGAGAATGGGCACACTTGTTGCAGCACCAGAGACCCTTGGATGGAACCTGTGAGGACTTAGACTAAGTTTCGGAAGTTGAACTTTCGGAAGTCCAGAGGTTGCGGCCTCCGGACTTGCGAAGGGCAAAAGGACTCCACGAATCTGTGCCGACGACGTCCGTGCGCTCAAAGCTTTTCATCGCTTTAACGACGAGAATCGTGACGGGTGTAAGCACCGTTTCTACGGCTGTCTTGACCCCCCATTGTGAAAGTACCAGGACAAAAAACAGGTCTGTGGGGAACACTTTAAACAGCGTTGCCACGCCCACAAACAACGTGGTGTCGACGAATTCACCGGCTATGGTGGACGCAATGGTGCGTAAGGGAAGCCATTTATGTTTGGGGTCCCAGCGCACCATCCATACCTTCATCCCGGCAATGACCGAATCGTTGGTAAAACTACCAAACCAATATCCGGCTAGTGAGGCCAGGACTAGACCGGGGAATTGCCCCAAAACGGCGGCAAACTCGGTTTGCGTGGTAAACTCAGGGCTGTGGGGTAAAGCGACCGCCAAACTGAAAATGATCGCCGCTAAGAAATTCATCCCAAAGCCATACCAAACGATGCGACGTGAAACCGCGTAGCCATATACTTCGGTCAAGATGTCCGAAAAAATGTAGGTAATAGGAAAAAGCAGGATGGTTCCCACATCGGTAGTAAGTTTGAAACCTCCGAAATTGAGGTCCAGAAATTTTTGTGCAATCACATTGGAGACGAGCAAAAGACCAACAAAGAGGGCAATGATCGGCTCTAAAAGCCGAAAACGAGTCGCGGGAACTGACATAGAACATCCTTAGTTTTGATTTATAATGCGCAGGAGGGTTACGAACTGCGCCCAAAACGGCAACGCCGAGAGGCCAACTTACCCCCGCGAGAGGGGATTTGTCCAGATGAGGAAAAGGGATCTGGAAAGGGATTTCTGGTTACCAGGGACCCAAAGTCGTCAAGGCTTCTTTCAGCTCTTCGGCCGTAAAGGGTTTGTGGAGAACTTTGATTCCCTCGTCCACCAAGCCTGTCGTCGCTTCGGCATCATAACCGGTCGTCACGAGAACCTTTTGGTGGGGTTGCTTTTGACGTATCAACGTCAGGACTGTTCCGCCACTCATTTCAGGCATATTCATGTCCAAGATCAAGAGGTCAGGAATAGGGCCTTGTTCAAAGCGTTCGAGAGCCTCACTACCGCCTGACACACAAATGGCCTGGTGGCCGAGTTGCCTCAAGAGTTCCAACATGGCTTCCCGGATGAGTTCATCATCATCCACGATTAAAATCGACAGGCTTCTTGTGCTGGAATCAGCCGCCAGGAACTGATCGCTAGAGTACTGGACTGAGAGTCGTTCTGCGGGAAATTCGAGTATAGCTGTCGTCCCTTGACCCACATGGCTATCGAGTTTTAGGGTGCCGCCGTGCGCGCGCATGGTGCCAAAAACTTGAGACAAACCAAGACCCGTCCCTTTTCCTTGGGGTTTGGTGGTAAAAAAAGGATCGGTCGCTTTGGCTAAAACTTCGGGGGGCATTCCCATACCCGTATCACTAACTTTGACTTGCAGAGTTTTTCCAAAAAACCGAGTCGATATTTTTAGCTGGCCTCCTTCTGGCATGGCATCCAGGGCATTGACACAAAGATTCATAAAAGCCTGACTTAAGGCTCCCCCATCTCCCATGACGAAAGGAAGATTTTCGGCTAATTGCAGATCTAGACGAACTTTTTGCAGGGTGGTATGCCGAAGTAATTCGGCTAATTCGCTTAAGACCCCATTCACGTCTACCAGACGTTCCTCTTGTAACTCCTTACGGGCGAAATACAATAGGCTTTTGATCACGCTTCGTCCCCGTAAACAGGCTTGTATAATGGTCTCGACCGTGTGAATTTCCTGAGGGTGTTCTGCCGCTAAGAGTTGAAGAGCAGAAGCGGCGCCCAAAATTGCCCCCAATACATTGTTCAAATCGTGGGCGACTCCCCCCGCCAAACTGCCCAGAGCTTCAAGCTTTTGAGATTGCTGAAGTTGTTCTTTTAAAAGATTTTGTTGGGCTTCTGCCTCCTTGTTCTGACGTTCCAGCTCGCTACGGTCTAAGGCAAAAACGATATTTCGGACGGCTTCTTCCAAGAGCCGCACCTCTTCATTCCCAAAAAAGTTCTTTTCGGAAGAATACACCATCAGTCCCCCGACGGGTTTTCCCGCCTGCCAAATGGGAAAGGTGGCACTAGATTGAAATCCGCTAATTTCCGCGCGTCTTCGCCAAACGGAAAAGCCCGTCGAGTACAATAAGTCGTTGACGACCTCAGGGTGACCACTGCGTAGGGCTCTTCCCGTTGGACCTTGACCTTCGGGGGTGTTATCGCTTCGGACCACAATCCCCTTCAGATACCCTTGGGTGTCACCGAACTGTGCCCCAATGGTCAACTGATGGTCTGGCTGATCCCACCCTATCCAGGCGAGTTTAAAACCGCCAAGTTCTACCAAAATCTGACAAAGTTTCTGCCACAGCAATTGGGGTTCACGAATTTGTGAAACTGAATAATTGATTTCAGCCAAGGCTTGGTACAAACGGGTTATCCGTTTAAGGGCGGCTTCTTGGGCACGGAATTCTGTAAAGTCCCTGACTAGGGATAATAAACAGTCGTCGCCATTGATCTTGAGTAGGCGTGCGGACATAAGACAGCGTACGGTGTGCCCATCTTTATGGCGGAAGTCGGCTTCGAATTCCGTGGTAAACCCTTTTTCTTGCAGGGCCTGAAGCATACGGTGACGATCTTCGGGGTTCACCCAAATGTTGAGATCATGCGGCAACGAGGATCGTCCCAGCGTTTCTTGGGGGCTCCAGCCCAGTATTCTCTCGAAACTGTTATTGACTTCAAGATAGAGACCATCCACGACTTTGGTAATCAGAATGGCCATTGGACTTTGGCGGAACGCCAAAGCATATTTTTCTTCGGATAAGCGTAGGGCTTCATGGGCTATCTCTTGGGCCTGGTTGAGCGCAAGGTGTTCCAAGGCAAACGAAACATCAGCGGCCGTTTGCGTTAAGAGGGCGATTTCTTCGGGGGCAAAGGCATCTAGGTCTGAGGAATCAACAACAAGGGCTCCCACGACTTCAGAACAGCTCCATAAGGGAAAGCCCCCCACCGAGGCATAGCCGGAGGCCAACAGTTCATCCCGCCAAGGAAGGGCCCGAGGGTCGTTGGCCACGTCGTTGATGACTTGAGCTGTTCCCGTGCGGATGGCGGGCCCCACCACCCCGAGCCCGGCGACAGAATCATCACTTCGGACAGTTTTATTGTGCAAATACCCATGAATATCACCATAAGACGCCAGAATCTCGAGTTGGGGTAACCCTGCCCCCCCCCAGGCAATCCAAACCAAAGAAAATTGACCCAGTTCGACTATGGTTTGGCAGACATCCCTGAGGAGTTCCTGGCGGTCTTTGATTCGCACCATCTTTTGGTTGACTTGAGCCAAAGCATTATAAAGACGAGTCATCCGCGTGAGAGCTTCGGTTTGATGGTGTTGTTCCGAAATATCCAAGAGAAGGCCTGTGAAAAGCCGGTGGGGTTTTTGTCCTGTTATGTGACCTTGACAACGAAGCCAACGAGGTTTGCCGTCTAGTGGGCGTCGAATGGGAAAATCTAATTCAAAAGGTTCTGATTCTTGCCTGGGGTTTTCAGGAACTTCCAGGAGTTGGGCTACCAGGGACCTGTGACTTGGTTCAATTAAGGAAAGCCAACCTGTATTGGTATGGGCAAAGCCTGGAACTAACCCCAGGAGTTCCTTCAGTTCAGAGGATTGTTCCCAGGTGTTTTCATCGAGCTTCCAATGGAAGCCGGCGAGTCCGGCAAGTCGATCATTTAAGAGCAACTTACCGGACACGGAACCAGCAGGTTTCATAGCAATTTGGTCTCCGTACCTTTTCATTATAGTACATAAACCAAACTTTCACGAAAAAGAGAGTAAAAGTGACGAAATTAGGCCAAATAGCCTAAGCGCTGGGCTACCTCCCGGGTCTTGTCGGCATTAGCCAACAGCAGTCCCGTACTATCCCAAGTGCCTTCCATGAGGGCCTTGCGGCGGGTTTCCGCCAAACGAACGGATACCGTGAGGGAACCCGCTTGGACGGTCATCGCCGCTAAATCTAAGGTAAAAGCAGTCTGGGGGGACTCTTGGGCGAGCTTTTGTAACCGAGCCACATCTTCTTTAGAAGCGATAACGGCAGGGGTTCCCAACATGACGCAGTTTTGGGCAAAGATCTCGGCAAAGCTTTCGGCTACCAAGGCTTTAATGCCCCAGCGAACCAGCGATTGCGGGGCATGTTCCCGTGAAGAACCGCAACCAAAATTGACATTGCCCAACAAAATCGAAGCTCCCTGATATTCGGGGCGGTTAAACGGATGGTCTTTCTGGGAACCGTCCGCGTTGAACCGCTCATCATAGAAGGGATAATTGCCCATCCGGCTGAACGTGATTTCTTTCAGGTAACGGGCAGGAATAATCCGGTCGGTGTCGATATCATCCCCTACAACGGGAACGGCACGACCTTGGATGGTTAGGACTTTTGACATCAGTGTACCCTCGTTTAGAATGTTCGCACGTCAACAACGTGACCAGCGATCGCCGCGGCAGCTACCATGGCGGGAGACATCAGCAAGGTGCGGCCTGTGGGACTTCCCTGCCGTCCGATAAAGTTTCGATTGCTCGAAGACGCAGAAATCTGATCGCCTTTGAGCTGATCGGGATTCATCGCCAAGCACATCGAACAGCCGGCCAAACGCCATTCAAAGCCCGCTTCTTGAAAGACCTTATCTAAGCCCTCTTTCATGGCTTGTTCACGGACTTTCATCGAACCGGGGACGACAAACGCCTCAACACCTGGTGCCACATGACGCCCTTGAATGACGGACGCAGCGGCTCGCAAGTCTTCGATACGGCCATTGGTACAACTCCCGATGAAGGCGACATGGATTGCAATTTCACCGGGCTTTTGACCAGGTTTGAGTTTCATGTGCTGATAGGCCAGTTCTAAAGATTGGCGTTCTCCGGCATCGGCAACCGCCGAGGGGGCGGGCAGGGGCTGCAACACACCGACACTCTGACCAGGGGTAACCCCCCAGGTGACCATGGGTTCGATGTCTTGAGCGTCATAGCGCACCACATCGTCGTATTCGGCATCGGCTTCTGAAGCCCAAGCTTTCCAGCGAGCGACGGCGGCCTCCCAGGCGGCTCCTTGGGGAGCATATTCCCGTCCTTTAAGGTAATCAAATGTCGTCTGATCGGGGTTAACGTAGCCAGCACGAGCCCCCCCTTCGATGGACATATTGCAGACGGTCATGCGGCCTTCCATGCTCATGTTGTCAAAAACGTCTCCGGCATATTCGTAGGCGTAACCCAAACCGCCCTTTACCCCCAGTTTATGGATGATAAATAAAGCCACATCCTTGGGAGTCACACCCTTTTTCAGCAGACCGTTGATTTCTATACGACGAACTTTCATGGGGTCCATGGCTAAACACTGGGTTGCCAAAACATCACGAACTTGTGAAGTTCCGATCCCGAACGCTAAGGTGCCAAAGGCTCCATGGGTTGAGGTGTGCGAGTCACCGCAGGCGATGGTCTGGCCTGGCTGGGTTAGTCCCAACTCTGGACCAATGATATGAACAACCCCTTGGCGTCCTGACGCAAAATCAAAAAAGTTAACGCCAAATTCTTTGGTGTTGACTTCAATAGCCTGCATCATTTGTTCGGCTTCGCTGTCCGCAAAAGGGCGTTTCTGATTTCGTGTGGGAACGATGTGGTCCATCGTGGCGAAGGTTCGTTGGGGGTAGGCGACTTTGAGACCGCGTTCCCGTAGCATATCGAAGGCTTGGGGGCTGGTTACTTCATGGATGAGGTGAAGCCCAATGAATAACTGGGTTTGCCCGGTGGGCAGGGTCGCGACGGTGTGAGCATCCCACACCTTGTTGTAGAGAGTGCGCTTGGCCATCTCTGACCTCCTTACTAAGTTAATCTGAGAATACTGTGATATGTTAGTTTTGTAAAAGATATTCTTTCTATAGAAAGCATAGGGAAAAACTATGGAAGTTCATCAGCTGAAGTATTTTTTGGCTGTCGCCCAAGCGGGAACCTTTACGGGAGCCGCACTGGCCTGTCATGTCGCTCAACCTTCTTTGTCGGCTCAGTTGGCAAAGCTCGAAGAGGAGCTAGGTGGGCCGTTGTTTGAACGCTCGCGTCGCGGGGCTCGTTTGACGGCACGGGGGGTGTTATTTCGTCCCAGAGCCGCCGAAGCCCTCAGACAATTAGAAACCGCCCGCCAAGAGCTAGAAGAATTGGCCGGTAGGCGGCGAGGGCAGGTGACCCTGGGGTGTTTGCCGACCACCGGGGCGACCTTGCTTCCGCCTCTTTTGAAGGCCTTTCAAGGGGAATACCCAGGAATTTCTGTTCAATTGCGCGAAGGGTCGTCACCTGCCTTAGCCCAGGCCCTCCGCGATGGTGAAATTGAATTGGCTCTTATGGACGAAGCTGGACTAGGTCCGGGTTTAGATTCGCAAACTCTGTTTCGAGACCCCCTTTTGGCGGCCTTACCCCCTGGGCATCCTTTGGCACAAAAGGTGGTCATGAACTTAACCGATTTAAAGGGAGTGCCTTTTATTTTGATGAAAAGCGGTCATGGGTTTAGGCAAATTGTCCTGGACGCCCTAGCGAATTGGGCTGTGGAACCTATGGTCGTGTATGAGAGTGACGAAATCGGAACGGTTCAGGCCTTAGTGGAGGCTGGGCTAGGGGTCAGTTTGGTGCCGCGAATGGTTTGTCGTTCGGGGTTGGTGTACCGGCCGCTAGCTGAACCGGCACCGGCACGAACCTTACTTGTGGCCTTTCGAGATGCTGACAGTTTAAGCCCCGCTGCGGATGCCCTTAGGCAAACAGCTTGGCGTATTTTTCAAAATATGTCCTATACTAAAGAACAGGAGTTCTGATGAAAAAGCGCAAAACCGCCTCGCGTCGTTGGCCTTTTTGGGCCACTCCCTTAATCACTATTGCTGTTGTTACTCTTTTGTATCTTTTTACCCCTTTTTCATTGTTTGAGCGACGGTTGTACGACCTTTTCTTGAGTATTAAACCTCAAGTCACCGAAGACCCCTCTTTGTTATTTCTGGAAGTAGATGACTCTTCGATTGCCAAAGAAGGTACTTGGCCCTGGAGTCGGGATAAGATGGCAGATGCGCTGATTGTCCTCAAAGAGTTTGGTGCCAGCAATGCGGTTTTCGATATCGAGTATACGGAAAAAAGTCCTTTGCAAGTTAACTCAGATGTACTCACGAAGGAGCTACCTGACGAACTCAAGGCGGGGTTTTCTTCTGTCAGCGGTAATGCTACAGACCTTTTAAATGCTGTGAAACAGCATCAGCTCCCCCTAGGACAAATGGGCCCCTTTATTTCCCAGCTGGATACGTTGAGTCAGCAGACACAAGCGCATATTTTGGACAAGGTTGCTACCCTTACCAGAAATAATGATGAGTACTTAGGGCAAGCCGCCCATATTTTTGGGCATGCGATTTTTACGATCAATACCTTGGAATATCATGACCCAGGTGTTTCTGATTCGTTACGCCAGCAAGCGGTCGATCGGTTTAGCTTGAAAAATGTCAAGGAACTTCATGGTTTTAACCGGCCTGTCGTCGATATTCGCCCTTCCATTTGGCCGATACTCAGCCAGGGCGAAGGAGCCGGCTTTCCCAGCGTTTATGTTGATCGAGATGGGGTAAGGCGTCGCATCGACCTGCTAGAAAGTTATCAAGGTCATGAGTTCGCGCAGTTGGGCTTTGTTGCTTTGTTATCCGAGCTAGGAAATCCTGAGATCTTGGCTTATCCGCACCACTTAGTGCTAAAACAAGCCCTGTGGAAGGGGCAAAGAAAAGACATCGTTATACCCCTGGACGCGAATTCACGCATGTTGATCAACTGGCCTCATCAAAGTTTTGATCATTCTTTTCGGCATCTGCCCTTTTATGATTTGCTTTTACCCCAGGTTCAAGAACAAGCCTTAATGGATAACCTGCAAGCCATGCAACAGGCTGGTTATCTGGCCTACGCCGCGGATCCCAATTTTTTACAAGGCTACTGGGATGCCCAGGAGATGCGAAAAAAGGCCTTGTCTACGGATGATCCCTCGGCCATGGCAAATTATGCGGAAACGAGAGCAAAGTTTTTTCAAAATGCCTCGGATTTTCTTAAAGGAAATTCTGAGCAAAGATTGATGGCGGACATAGATGCCGCTTTAGCGACTCCGGGCATTACAGCGGACCAAACGGCTCAAATGCAGGGGGCCCGACAAGATGCCCATAAAATCTATCAAGACACGCGTGCCATTTTGGACAAAATTCTGGAATTAAGAGTCACTTTGAAAAAAGACCTAGCAGGTTCGTTTTGTATCATTGGTAATACGGCAACTTCGACGACGGACTTGGGCGTAACACCCTTTGAAAGCAAATATATGAACGTGGGAACCCACGCCGCGGTCGTCAACACAATTTTATCGGGACAATTCCTCTCGGAGTCTCCAGGATGGCTATCTGTCGTCGTCGGAGCTTTGTTGGCTTTGGGCTTATCTCTTTTGCTCCGGCGTTCCAAGCCGGTTTATTTGGTGTTTATCGGCTTTGCTTCGGTAGTGTTGATTGTCGCCATCAGTTTACTGATCTTTATTTTTACAGGACTTTTTATCCCGATCTTGGCCCCAGTCCTCATGGTTTTTGCTACATTCTTAGCTTTGGCTATGACTCAATTTTTGACTGCTGAAAAAGAAAAGGCATTTTACCGAACTGCCTTTGGCCATTACTTGTCTTCAGATGTCATCAACGATCTTTTAGTAAACCCTGATAAATTGAAATTAGGGGGAGAGAAAAAGGAGCTGTCGGCACTCTTTACGGATATTCAAGGCTTTTCGTCGATATCGGAACTGCTGGACCCCGAAGACTTGGTTAAGCTTTTAAATTTATACCTGACGACGATGAGCGACATTATCTTGGAGCTGTCGGGAACCATAGATAAATATGAAGGGGATGCTATCATTGCCTTTTTGGGCGCGCCAGTGGATTTGCCGGACCATGCTCGTCGTGCGGCCTTAGCCGCTGTACAAATGAAGCGTGCCGAAGCAAACCTCAACGAACAAATTCTTCGAGACCAGCTCAGTCCTCGCCCTCTTTTAACTCGAATTGGGGTGAATTCAGGAGAAATGGTAGTGGGGAATATGGGTACCCTTAAAAAAATGGATTACACCATCATGGGCAATGCTGTAAATCTGGCGAGCCGGTTAGAGGGTGTCAACAAGCAGTATGGAACTTGGGTTCTAACGGGTGAAGTTACCTGTCAAAAGCTCAACGGTGAGTTTTTAACCCGGAAGCTAGACCGAGTTCGCGTTGTAGGTATCAGTAATCCTGTACGACTTTATGAAATCCTAGAAGAAACCTCCGTTGCGACACTCCTACAAAAGAATAAAGTGGAACTTTTTCATGAAGCCTTGCTGAAGTTTGAAGCCAAAGATTGGCATGGTGCCGAGAAAGGGTTTGCCGAAGTTCTTAAGCTTGACCCCCAGGACGGCCCTGCGATTTTCTATAAGAAACGCTGTTTGGATTTTCAACATAAACAGCCTGCGGATAACTGGGACGGCGTGTTTAACTTGACGGCAAAATAGAAAATCCTGTGATTTTGCGTTATGATGAAACAAAGCGGAGGGAATATGAAAAAGTCAGCCTTAGTGCTGTGGACATTACTGGGAACTTTGATTCCCGTGTTTTCACAGTCCCAACCCTTTACAGGTCTACAAAATGATTTCTCTCATGTTCTCTTTAACCTGGGAGAAGAGATTGTCCCAACCCTTCAGCAAAATGACCTGTCGGGAGTAGGGATTGGTCAAGCGACCTTGAATGGCTCTCATTTCTTTATCAGTTTGACCGCTGGAACGGTTGTTTCAAACGGCTTATTGAAATTTCGTAATGAAACAGACTGGAATACCCTCGACCTTCAGAGCTTACTCAACTCCATAGTTCCTTCCAGTGGGACAGGGCGTGATCTCTACAATCTGTCGGCAACGATGATGCCGTATCCGACGCTTAAGGTGGCTGCAGGCGTGGCCTTGCCTTGGAAGTTTGAACTCTTGGGGTCAGGGTTTTATTTGCCTCAATCCTTGGGTCAGGCTTTGATGAACATGGCCTTATCGAACAATGGGGCAACAGGTAGTTTGGATGCCACAAACTTTGTGATTCGGTTACGACGTGGCCTTTTGGAGGATCACGGCTGGACCCCAGCTCTTTCCCTGGGGGTAGGCTATAGTTATTCTCACTTGGACTTAGCGATGAGTTTAAAAAGTTATCAACAGCAAATTTCCGGCCAGTCGGTGAATATCGCAGGCGATATTTCAGCCTCTACGGCTGTTAACTCTTGGGGGGCTGATCTTACCGTCTCGAAGGATTTGCTCTTCATTACTCCCTTTGTGAATCTGGGTTTGTGGTACCAAAATGCCGCTTATGATTCCAATGCCAACTTGACCGTGACGGTGACCTCCACCAATGCCTCTACAGGCCTATTCCCAGCCGCAAGTGTTCGACTTACCAATTGGTCCCCTATCGTCACCAGTGGCTTTGACTTCAACTTGTTTCTTTTGAGGTTGCTCGTCTCGGGGCAATATAACTTAGCCACAGGTTTTTGGGGTGCTGATCTCTCGACGCGAGTTCAATTTTGAGGACTTGGGTTAATCCTTAGAACAATCGACGTCCTTTTCGGACCAACTCATGGTCAGGTGACAACTCACGGATATGCCCACGGAAATAAAACAAAAGGCGGGCTAAGAGGTTTCCCCTCAGCTTACCGCAAAAGTCAAAGTAGCGACCCTGAGCCTTCCAAAAGAAATGAAGCCCTCGAGGGTATTCCCAGGGAAACACCACATAGACCCCCTCCCGGGCTTGTCTGAGAGCTTCGATCAAGCAGTTGCTACGGAACTTATGCTTCATGCACTCGAATTTGAATAAAAAAAAGCCCCTCCACTAGGGGGGGCTTGTCAGAAATTGATGAAATTCTGATGAAAGGGGTAAACTTCCTTGCTACTCCAAGGATCCGACGGCTAATTGCGCTACACCACGATTACCTACAATATATAGCGTACCGCTTGTTGAAGGGCTCCAGCGAACGTCATGAATGATACCCACGGTCGACGTCACAAAGGGGAGACGAAGAAGGGGTTTCCCGACAGGTAGAACAAATAGATCAACAGGGGAATAGAATGCCACATCCCCAGCCGCATCGGTAACGATTCTTTGGATATCAATGCCCTGTGTGCCATTGACTAGCACAGGTGTTGCTAACGTTGTCGCCGTAGCGTCAGGAATGGTGTAAACACCACCGGCAGTACCTAGGTAAAGTGTTTGTGTTCCAGTCACCGAATCGGGAGCTAGCCCTAAGGCTTGCACAAGAGGCATACCTGCGCCTATGTAGGTGAAATAGCTGGAACTATTACTCAGAAGATCCGACAATTGCAGGGTGGTTTGTTGCAACCAGTCTGAATTCACCCTCACCGTTCCTACCAAGCGAGTGGCAAAAAAGCCATAGATAGTGGGGCTCGACGCGCTACCTGTTGTGGTTAAAGCAAAATCTAGAATGGGATTACCAATAATCCCCGTCAGATTTGAAACATTTACAGTACGCCAGGCGGCTGTGCTGGTTGAAGAAGTCGGAAGTTCATTGGCGTCATAAAGACCACCCAATGAAAACGAGGCACCACTCGAGGAAGTATAAAAGTACACCGAGAACGGTACTGTTACACCATTTGTAACTGTCGTCCAGGTCGCGGCCCCGGACCAGGTGACGTCGGGCTGTGTTAAGTTGTTATTAACAGGGGCGACTAAAGCCAAGGGGGTGCCGGGATTTTGCTGATAGACCCCTTGCGAAGTGTTCACGAGTAAAAAAGGTGTGATCCCCGTTGAGGCCAAAGAATATCCCTCACTGAGGGAGCGAATGAGACCAGGGGTACTTCCAGAGTTGGCGAGACTATTGGTGGTTAAAGGAACAGCGCAAGAAAATACTGTCCCTGTCCCCCCTGTTAGGGAATTCGAGGCAGCATAAAGGGTACCGTTAAGTTCTTCAACACTAATGGCATCAGGAAGTGAGGCAAAAACAAAGTTTTTTGAGATATCTTTTAAGGTCAGACTGACATTGGTGGTAGCTCCAGAAGAGATGGAAAACCGGTCAGAGCTGGCAAAGGCGGTGGGTGAAAAATCGATGCTAGTAAGAGAAATACTGAGGGTCCCAACGGCAACGACGATATGGTAGTTGGCCCCGTCAGGAATTCCGTTTATGGTCACTGAGGTGTTGGAACCCGGTGTAAACGGTGCCGACCAGTAGATTTTCAGTCCATTGGGGTAAAGGGTTGTCCCATCGTATAACCAGAGTCGGACCTCATTTCCGCTAATAGCACGTGCCGCAGAACTCGTGGGCATGGTCAACTTGCTCGTGGGAATCGTAAAGGTGATGCCTGAACTTGAGGAGGATCCCATCGGTGAAGAACAACTGTTCAGCACCAGGGCGAAGGCCACAGCAAAGGTCGCGATGATAAAAAGTTTTTTCATTTTATCCTCCTATTGTAAGGTCAGGTTGAGAGACCCGTGTCCAAGGCTTTCGGTATGTTGTCCAAAGCGGTGACGTTCGGGATTTGTGCGAATATCGGTGCGGGTTTCATGCTCAAAGGCTCGTATAGAGGTCTCTGGAAAGCGGAATCCGGCTAAGGTGCTGTGTTCACCCGCTCCCACGAGAGTTTGTAAATTGAGGCTGTTGCGGAAAGCAACAAGGCCGTGTAGAACGGTCAGATTTTGTGTATCAAAGATAAAACCTGTGCCGCGTACTGCAGCTGTTGAAATGGGACTGTGAACCTCAAAATCTTGACTCAAGCCTTTCGCCGTTTTCACTTCAGCATGAATTCTTCCAATTCTCAGGGCTAAATTGGTACGAACAAAATTGCCTTGCCGAACGAGTTCTTTAAGACTTAACCGTGTGAGTGGTTGAAGGGAAATCGTCGCGGTGCCTAAATTCAGTTCTGCCCGGGAATGAAAACCGGTGGAAATAATTGTTCCAGCCGAAATCACCATCCCCTTTTGCACTGGGGTCCAACTTTGACCGGGGGCTTTTACCTCAACGAAACCTGAATAACTAGAAATAACCGCCTCTTGAGCGGTCAGGGGAAAGGCTAAGGCGAGACTTGTTAAAAGAATTAGCCACCATTTCATGATTTCCTCCTACGATCTATAAAATCCTGCGAACTCAATTACAAACTAAAGGAAGCGAGCAACTGACCCAAATACCAGAAGTTGTACTTGGTGGTCAGTACATTCGGCTGAGCCTGGAAAAAGCCGTATTGCACTGAAAGTCCTAGGTCTGAAGTAGGGCGCCAATTCAACGAGGCATCTACTTCAGTGCCCAAAAACCCGGCGGCTAAGGCTGGATTGGTTTGCAGGACAGAAACAGGGCCTGCCGTAGGTTTGCTATAGAAAAAGGCGTTTAAGCTTGGTTCTAGAGATTTTAGCAGTCCTGACTGTTCAGCAAAAGGTTTGGCGGTCACAGCAAGTTCGAAGGTGGATAGATTACTGGCTTGCGGGGTAAAAACAAGACCCAAGGGTTCACCGTTGATGGGTAAAAACGCCGTGGCAGTGCCTGAGGTATTGCCTTCAAAGTACGTCGTTTGGGTGTCGCTTCCCGAAGCCCAAACATACCTTACGGTCAAAGAAGAGTGACCCCATTGGGGGGCAAAGTACATCAACGAGGCATCTACAAGCTCGCTGAGCATAGGTTCGGCTACGTAGGCTGTTCCTGAAAGGGATACGGCAGTTGAGACATTTTCCCACGTCAACAACCGCCCGGTTCCCAGGTAACCCGAGGCCGCATAGTACAAATTCGAAAGTCCTAGTGGTCCGGATAACTTAGCCCCAAAGTATTGCGTATCGACAGCCCCGCCTTGTCCAGGGGGGAGTTGTGTCGAAGTTCCTTCTGTAGGCAGGCTTTGGAATAAGGGCCTTAGGTCGGTCTGGGTGATCATGGTCAGTTCGGGGGTTTGTCGTAGAAAGATTTCAGGGAAACTTACCGATAGGGCACTGATCAAACGGGGACTGGCAAACAAATTCGTATTGCTTAAATAATCAGAGTAATCATCTTTGCTCATCAAGGGGTCGGCATAGTACTTGTTGATGAAACCGGTGTATCCAGCTGTGGCTTGAAATTCAGCCCACGGGTAAGTCAGTAAAAGCTGAAGTCCATCTAAGTTTTGGGCCACAATCCTCAACGAGGGGTCTGCATAAAAAAAGCGACCAAGACGAAATTGGAGTAAGCGGGGACCAGGAAGGTCTTGAAAGGTTCCTGTCAGATCAAATTGATCAAAGTCGGCGTAAAAATTGGGGGTATAGCTCCAGAGATTGCCGCTTAGCTGACCTGTAAATCGAAAATTTGGTCCTAAATCCGTTCTTAACCAGATCGCAGCTTTGTCGTACTGAGTAAAGGCGTTTTCTATCTGCTGAACAACGGCGGATTGATTTTCGAGGCTCACACCGTAGTCAAGGGCCATGAGGGGGAGGGGAGAGCCCAAAAGGCCAACGCTTAGGCCCAAACCCAGCAACCAATTTTTCATGAACGGCCCTCCTTAGACCCCATAACGGCATTCAAAATCCTGAGAGCTTCATCAGGGGTGAGTATATGGTCGGGGTCCCAATTCGGGTCGGCGTCTTCCCGATACGCTAGCTCGTGTGCGGCATAGCGCGGCGTGGGAAAAAAATGAAACATAATTCCGCCTGGAATGTGAAAGGCTTTCATCACCAATAAGGCATATTCGCCGTAATTGATGTGATTTTGCGTGGAAGTAATGTTCCAACCTAGTGTTTTTAGTTTTTCTAAGGCAACTTGTGGTGTGGCTTCAGCAGGAATCAGTCCAGCTGCCGCCAAGACTAAATAGACAGAACCGGAAAACTCAGCCTGAGGAGCGGCAAGATAGTGGTCTTCAAATTCATTCGATTGGGCCCAAAGGCTACTGAAGCCGGCCAGTAAGAGAAGTAGTACGAGACTTTTTCTGGTCATGAGCTTATCCCTTCTGTCTCACAGTATAACCCATCATAGAAAAATATCTAACCCTTTACCTGCTTGACGAAGCTCGATCGAGCATGAATGCTGACCAATATGAAAAGATATTGGTGGGGCGTCATGCTCCTGGCACTGATTTTGGCTTCCTGTGGAAGCCCTCAGCCCGTCATGCGACAAAAAGAAGTTTATAGTACCCTGGTCTCGATAACGCTCTACCAAAACACCTCAAACATCCTTTTTGACCAAATATTTCAACGGTTAGAAACCATTGATCAGCAAATGAGTGCCCAGCGGCCGAACAGCGAAATTAGCCATGTTTCTGACCAAGCCGGAATAGCTCCTGTTAAGGTGTCCTCAGATACTTTATGGGTTTTGCAAAATAGTTTACGCATGTCTCAACTCACTCAGGGGATCTTTGACCCTACGATCGGACCCGTGACGTTTTTATGGAACGTTGAGGGGGATAACCCCCATGTACCCAGCCCTGCGCAAATTCAGGCGGCTAAAGCCTTAGTCAATTGGCATGATGTGGTCATCAACCCTGTCCAACAAACCGTCTACTTAACTAAACCGGGGATGAGGCTGGATTTTGGCGGTATCGCGAAAGGTTACGCCATGGACGAAGCTGTAAGAATTGCCAAAGCTGCCGGCGATACTATTGGCATCTTTAACATGGGCAATAGCTCCATCTGTTTATTGGGAACGAAGCCTGGGCACCAACCTTGGCGGGTTGGTTTACAAACTCCTGAATACGGTGCTCCCCGCGATTCCATTATGGGCGTTGTCGAAGGCTATAATTTTGTCGTAGAAACCAGCGGGCCTTATGAACGGTACTTTGTGCAAGACGGTAAATATTATCACCATATTATGGACCCTCGAACGGGGGCTCCCGCTGAAAGTGGTTTGGCCCAAGTGACTTTGCTGATGCCAGTCGATACCAAGTTGGGAGACGGTTTGTCCACGTCCTGCTTTATTCTCGGCTTAAAAAAGGGACTGAAACTTATTGAATCTCTCCCAGGGGCTCAGGCGATTTTTGTGACTACTGACCATAAAGTCTACCTCACCCCTGGGGCTGTGGCACAGTTTACCCTGACCAATCCGAATTATCATCTGGCAAGCTTAAAACCCTAAGGCAAGCTAGAAATCATCAATTGAATTTTGAGGCCCGTCTTGACCTAGAGCTCCCGGGCCGTCATGCTGGCGTTCGGCCGTATAACGGCCGAATATTCACATGACGAGGTCAGCATGGATTTTCTGATTGCTGTGATTTTAGGTGTGGTGCTGGGCATCACGGAGTTCCTTCCCATTTCTTCTTTGGGACATTCGATTGTATTGGAGGCCTTTTTAGGCTTTCCTCGCACCGTGGTGCTTGCAGGGCCCGAGGCGATCAAAAACGCCCGTGATGCTTTGGCCCTATTCATCCAGTTAGGGGCCGTCTTGGCCGTGATCGTGTATTACTTTCGTGATCTGATGAAGTTGCTCGGTCGTGTACCCTCTGACCCCAAAGCCCGGCGTTTGTTTGGTAATCTCATTGTGGCTTTTCTTCCCATCGCCATCTTAGGGTTCTTGTTCAACCATGAAATCAAAGCTGTCTTTTTTTCACCTTGGGTGGTCGCCGTATCTCTGATCCTGGGGGGAATTGTCTTTTTGCTTGTAGAAAGTCGAAAGGCTCAACCGGCGTCGGTCACCAACCTGGAAGATATTCCTTGGCATAAAGCCCTATGGGTGGGCATTGCGCAAATCTTTGCCTTGATTCCAGGGGTTTCGCGGTCGGGTTCCACCATCATTGGTGGTCTGCTCGTCGGTCTCGAACGCAAAGTCGTGGCCAATTTTAGCTTTTTGCTGTTTATTCCCACGTTAGGAGCCGCCGCCGGTTTTGAGCTGTTTAAAGCCGTCAAAGGAAAGAGCTTGGACCACGCACTTTGGCCGTATTTTATTTTAGCAGCTGCTGTGGGTTTTATCGTTTCCTTGGGGGTCATCCGCTGGCTGATGAAGTATATTTCCACGCACAACTTTAAAGTGTTTGGTTATTACCGGATTGGAGCCGGTCTGGTAATAGGTGCATTGCTCCTTATGGGAGTTGCTCACTAAGCAACAAAAAAAGAGCCCCTCGGGGCTCTTTTTTTACTTTATCCCATCGGGAGAAGTCTTAGGCCTTAAAGCCAGCCTTCTCGAGGGTCTGCTGAAGCGTCGTCAAAGCGGCCTTTTCAGCGGTCAGCTTGGTCTTCGCGGCGGCAAAGTTACCAGCGGTAACGTCAGCCTGATCATCGGCAGTCGCTGTGGCGGCGGTAAAGTCAGCTTCAGCCTTCTTCACGTCAACCTTCTTGTAAGCACGGCGGCCAGCGCGTTTAGCTTTGGCTAATTCTTTCTTCACTAAGTCGGTAGCGGCAACAATATCTTTCTGAAGTTGAGCCACATCGGTCTTCGCCTGAGCTAAGCCGGTTGCGGCGTCAGCCTTAGCTTTTTCAGAAGCGTCAACCACAGCTTGAGCCAATTCCTTGGTCTTGCCAAAGTCTTTAGCCTGGATGTTTGCCTGAAGGGCATCATTGGCATCGGAAGCCGCCTTGAAGGAATCAGGGGCGTACTGGTCGGCCATAGCCGCCTTGGCATCAGCAAACGCAGCGTTGGCAGCGTCAACAGCCTTCTGGGGGATGGCGGGGGCACAAGCGAACACGAGGAACGACAGGGCCAAAAGGGGGAGGAACTTGAGCAATTTCATAGAAACACTCCTTTTTTTTAGGGACTTATAGTCTGGTGAACATCCACGATGTACCTTGGTGACTATTTAACTCCCTTGATGGACCTTAGCATATCCAGCACCACGATCCACGAGAAGTAGGTGAACGGCATTGTTACAAAGATTTAATTCCCTGAAGAGAATTGTAACGTGAATGTAATCTCGGGGGCTTAACACAAAGCCCTTGTCAAAGTTCGCCAGGGATTCGACAATAGAAAAAGGAGTACCTATGATTTTTGATGGCGAGTATGGGAACCGTGTTTTGCAGAACGAGTTGAAAAAACCGGTCTCTGGTATTCTCAGTTTGGCTCAACTTTTGATGCTGGAGTCTCCGGGGACACCTGAGTTAAACGAGCTGGCTCAAGCGATTTATGACCGGGGACAAAAGCTTTTGACGCTGATGGACAACCTTCAAGACTTGGATCGTATTCAGCGGGGTGTTTTCCAGCTGGAACGTGAACCTCTGATCATTAATAACTTGCTGGAACAAATTGTCCATGATTATGAACGACCTTTAAAATTGAAAGGAATTTCTGCCCGTGTTCGTGTGCAAGGTTTGTCTTTGGGCATGGCCCCCCTGATGACTCTGTGGACCAAAGAAAATCTGCTTTGGGGAATTTTGGATAACGCCTTTCGTAATGCTTATGAGGCCTCACCCTCTGGCGGTACCCTTGAGCTTGCGGTGACCCTGGAAGGAGATTCCCTTCAAATTGTCTTAGAAAATCAAGGTGAAGTGCCTTTTGACATTCGGGAAGAGTTTTTTCAAGCTTGGCGGTCTTCCAAGCCTCAAGGTCTAGGACTGGGAACTTTTGTCATAAAAAGTTTCACGTTGGCCCTCGAGGGCGAGGTGGACATGCAAACTGGGGCGGGACGAACAACCCTTCGCGTCAATTTACCTCAACGCGAAGGGAAGTTGAGTTTATGATTTTTTAGGCCGGCATATCGTCTAAGCCGCCCGCGTTGGTGACATCATCCCAACCGGCTTTCTTTAAAATCTGGGCGGCCATCGCACTGCGGGCCCCCGAAGCGCAAAAGACCACCACGGGTCTGGTCTTGGGACCCAGGTCCATCAGTTTTGCACTCAGAATATGAACCGGAATATTGACGGCTCCCGGGTAGGATCCGTCGGCAAACTCATCAACGGTTCGGACATCCAGAACTAATGCCCCGTTCTTAATTTTATCCAGTATTGGATTCATTTTTTCTCCTCCCAGCCGCACCGAACCATACTGGTCCAGCCGCCGGCAATGTTGTCGGCCTTTATGCCGTTTTGCTTCAGAATCCTGACGGCAAGGTAGCCTTGAAAGCCATCCTTGCAATAGACATGTACAGTTTTTTGGGGGACTTGATCCAAGGAATCGCGCAGTTCGTCGAGGGGAATGTGAAGAGCCCCCTCAGCATGACCCTTGGCAAACTCGCCCAGGGTTCGCACATCCAAGAGGATTTCGTCAGCGGTCAAGGGTTGCGCAAGTAACTGATCGGGCGTCGTGAGAGGGCAAGCCCCTTCCAAGGCATTCTGTGCCGAGAACGCCGCCATGTTGATCGGGTCATTGGCCGAGGAATAGGGGGGCGCATAGGCAAAGTCAGCTTCCGCCAGGTCTTGGACAGTGAGTTTTCCTAAAAGGGCGACGGCCAGAGCGTCAATTCGTTTTTCGACCCCTTGTTTACCAAAAGCTTGGGCTCCTAAAAGCCGGCCAGTGGGCTTTTCCCAGACAAGTTTTAAACTCAGCAGTTCTGCCCCGGGGTAATAACCGGCATGGTGTCCTTTATGGACGGTGGAAGTGCCTACCTCAAAACCCGCCTCTTTGGCTGCTTTTTCTGTGAGTCCTGTGGAAGCCGCTGTGGAATCAAAAACTTTGACTACAGAAGAGCCAAAGGCACCGCGATACCGACGGGGCGTGACCCCTGGAACATACGTTGAGGCAATATTCGTGGCCGCTAAACGGCCTTGGCGATTGGCCGGTCCTGCCAAGGGAATGCGAGCTTTTTTCCCGCTGATGAGGTTGACCGTTTCGATCATGTCCCCGGCTGCCCAGATATTGGGGTCTGAGGTTCTCAGGTATTCGTCCACTTGAAGTCCCCCAGCCGGTCCTATCGCTAGCCCAGCGGCTTTAGCCAGGGTGAGTTCAGAACGTACACCCACCGAGAGAAGAACGAGGTCCGCTGGTATTTCGGAACCATCACTGAGCTGAACGGTTTTTGCACCGATCGAGGAAAGACCCAACCCGGTTTTGACGGCCACTCCGTCGGTTTCGAGCTGTTTTTGCACGGCAGACGCAAATTCTTTGTCCATCGTCGCCATAATCTGTGGGGCCAGTTCCACCACGGTAGTTTTGATACCACGTTGATGAAAGGCTTCAGCCATTTCCAGGCCGATAAAGCCGCCGCCCGCAATGACAGCGGTGGCAGGAGCTTTTTCGGTCAAGAATTTCTGAATACGATCCATGTCAGGAATGGTCCAAAGTTTGAATACGTGTTCTTGGGTGACGCCGGGTAGCGGCGGGACCACAGGGTTGGAGCCCTGGGTTAATATTAAAGCATCGTAGCTCAACTCCAGTTCCCCTTCGGGGCCTCGTGCTTTTACGGTTTTAGAGGCTGGGAGAATTTCGAGGGCTTCGGTTTGGGTTTTGACTTCGACCCGGTAACGGCTCCAAAAGCCTTCAGGAGTTTGAAGAAGAAGTTGTGAACGTTTCTTGATATCGCCTGAAAGAAAGTACGGCAATCCGCAATTTGCGAACGACACATACGGGCCACGTTCCAGGACAGTTATGTCCGCAGTTTCATCTAAACGTCGTAAACGGGCTGCTGCAGTAGCTCCCCCCGCAACGCCGCCAATGATCAAGATTTTCTTTGCCATATTTACTCTCCTATTCATATATAGAGAAAATATTATATCTCGTCAAGACTATTCTGTTCAAAAGATGAAATCTCCCCTATAGTGGCGGTAAACTAGGAGAAAGGATGTTCCCCGAGTCGTCTTACCCAGTAGGAAATTCACGTCCCGTCACGTCTCGTCAGACACAGCCCCATGGGCTTCTTGAGAAAATCGCACAACGCCATTTGGAAAAGCCCTTTCGAAAACCTCCGGCTGACCACAGCCGACGGGCTTTTGAAACCTTCTTAAAGGTGTTCTCACCCCAACAACCTTGTCTGTTGGACGCAGGCTGTGGAACTGGGGAAAGCTCCGTCGTGCTGGCAAAACGCTACCCAGACTGTTTTGTGGTGGGAATCGACCAATCCGAAGCTCGTCTAGCCAAAGCCACGCAAGAACCACTCGAGAACTTGCTCTTTTTAAGGTGTGATTTAGTGGATTTTTGGCTTTTGGCGGCCCAGACCGGTGTGCAGTTTCAACGGCAAACTCTCTTTTACCCTAATCCTTGGCCCAAACCTGAACATGTGGGCCGCCGATGGCCAGGACACCCGATTTTACCCCATTTGCTAGCATGCGGTTTAGTTATTGAGCTTCGAACGAATTGGCTGGTTTATGCCCAGGAATGGGCCTTGGTCTTTCGTTTGGCGACCGGATTGACTTTATCTGTCGAAAACTGGAGTCCAGCGTCGGCTGAAACGGCCCATGAGCGCAAGTACCTTCGCTCCGGGCACAGTTTGTGGCGTTGCACGTCAGAAGCGGTTCTTCGTGCTAACCCCTCAGTCCCAGAGAATTTTCTTCAAAAGGTCACGACTTTCGAGTAACCCCACGAACTGTCCTTGCGCATTCACGACGACCCGGGGTTCTCGGGATTGTTGAAAAGCCAACGCCAGTAAACTCAGGGAAAGCTGAGCCGAAACCGTCTGGGCGGGACGAAGATAATGAGTCACCGGCACCGAAGGCGGTTGCCAACTATCAAAAAAAGCGGGCTGGTGCAAGAGTTGCGGCTGTAGGCTCGATTCTTGAAAACTGGGTAGGGGAATCCGTAAAATATCCTCGGCTGAGAGCACTCCCAGGGGCCGCTTGTCTTGGTCTGCGACCACTAACAGCGGAGTAGCGTCAGCGACTAAGAGTTGAGCGGCTTCGGTGAGCGGCATAGTAGGAGGAACGGGAGTCAGGGGGCGGGCAAGGTCTCCGGCAAGAGGTTCAGTCCGAACTTGAAAGTTTTGTTCTGCAACAAGACGAATAAAGGTCTTGGGCGATCGGCAGTTTAGCAAAGCGGCCATGAGCTCTTTTTTCATGGAGAGTTTTGCGACCGAAGAAAGGGTATTCAGGTAAAGTTTAGGATTGTCCTCAGACGTTAAAAGGAGAACCACCAGTTTTACTTCCATGCCTTCGGCTAAAAAGCTTTTTTGGGGCACGGCAATCGCAACAATCATATCTGAGAACTGAGGGATTCGTGCATGGGGAACACTCAATTTGGAGGGAAATGTCGTTCCTCCTAGGGTTTCCCTTTCTTGAATCAAGCGGGCGAATTCTTCGCGCCGTTCGGTAAGCTGGTAATAGCGAACGACATGGTCCAGCAAAAACTTAATGGCGTCTTCTTTAGAACGCAGGGGAGCTTGGAGAAAAATTAAGTGAGGATTCAAAAGGTTCTGTAACGTCATGAGGGCCTCACTTGCCCTGTCCCTAGAAACATAAAAACAAGACCCACGGTGGCCAACTGCAACCCAGCTACCAGCACACTTGTCCCGAGGGTGTGGGGAGTAAGCTGGACTTGAGTGTGTTTGGCGCGGGCTAGGGGAGCCGCGAAGATTCCGCCCCATAAAACCCCTGAACCAAGGGTACCACCGAACACCAGGGGGAGCCAGAGCTGAAGGGCTTGGGGGGCATGGGTCCACGACGAAGGCGGTAAGCCTAAGACTGCAAAGGAAGCTTTCAGGGTAGGGACTGCGGCAAGCATCAAAGGGGCCGGGTTCGTCAAACTTGCTACCAAAGCTGAAACAACCAAGGTGAGCCAAAATCCTGCCGGGGTGTGGTTGAGGCCTACCCAGACTTGACCCAAAGCCTCCGTAGCCCCCGTCAGGTTGAGAACTTCGCTGAGGAATATAAAACCGAGCAGGTAGGCGAGTTTTGCCTCCGTAAAGACTTCTTGGAAAAGATCTTTCTGGGGAGAACTGAAAAGAAGGAGAGAGACCCCCAACCAAGCGGGTAAGGCTAGTCCCCACCGGAATTGCGAACTGAGAATAAACAAGCCTGTAACAAAAATCAGAATGATCAAGGTTCGCGTCAAAAGGGCGGGGTCAGAAAGAACTAGGCGGGCATCGTAGTCTAATACGCGGGCTTTTCGGTGGTTCGCTACGTGAAAGTCTCGACCCCAAACAAGGGGAAACAAAAGAAGGCTTACGAGGAGAACTGCCAGGGCATAGGGCCAAAGTGTGAAGAGGTATTGCGTGTAAGTTATGCCCAAACCGGACGAGAGAATCAGGCTAGACGAAGATCCCACGGCTGAAAAAAGTGACCCGGCACCGGCGGCCATGAGGTGGGATGTGAGAAAGGGGGCGGCAGAAATCTCCAGTTCCGCAGCAAGGAAGAACGTCACAGGAAGGAAAAGTGCCATTGCAGGCCCAGAACCTAGAAAAATCGAAAGCCCAAAGGGACCTAAGGAGGTGAGGAACAACAGGGGCAAGGCGCGCCCCTGGGTAAGCTTTACGGCTTTTACGGCCAAAAATCCGGCTATTCCTGTACGTTGTAGCAAGCTGGAAAAGACAAGGAGTGCAGGAATGGTCAGCAGAAAATTCCCATCGATATCGCGAGTCCAAGGGATGCGCCGTCCCCAACTGGTTAAAACGGCAAGCAGAAGCAGACCCAGCATAAGGGCGAAAAGCTCTCGCCTTCTTGAGGTGGGAGTAAAAAATCCCACCGTGAGAAACACACCCAAGGCCATTAAGGCACCTGGGATTCCCCAGGGGAAGTGGATCATCCTCGAATAACCTTATTCAGTATGTCCATGATGCTCAAAACGCCCACCAACTGTTTGCCGCGAACGACGGGACAGTGTCGACGTTTTTTTTGAAGAAATTCAAAGGCCAATTCTCCTACAGGTGTTGTCGGCGAGCACCCAAACGTTACGGGCTTCATCAGTTCACCAACATGGATCGAGGTCTCTTGTTCTGCTAAGCGTTCCATAGGTTCAAAAGAGCGAAGGAATTTTAAATTCCCCCAGGAGGACGACTCCTCGGGAAAAGCGGCTTGAAGCACATCCGCCAAAGATATCTCGCCAATTAAATGTCCTTCCTCGTTAATGACAGGGGCATAACTGAGGTTATTCTTGTAGAAGAGGTCAATCAGATCATGAATGGTCGCCTCAGGGGTGATCGTTGGGGTTTCTTTGGGAAGGATTTCCTCTACGGTGGTGATTTTTTCTAGCGAATAATCGTAATTGGTGAGAACATTCAGAAAATCCGAAGGGCTTGACGAGGCTAATAAGGCTTCGAAAACATCGGATTTTTGTGAAAGTTTCAGAAAACCGGCGAGGGCATTCAGGTAACGGCCAGGTTTGTTTTGAGATACGAGCATGAGGGTGATCAGTCGGATGGGGGCGACGGGGTCAGGTAAGGGTTGACTGGGGCGAAGAATCAAGATGATGACATCCTCTAACTCTTCTAGCCGTGCATGGGGAACGGCTATGCCCGTCGGAAAGGTGGTCCCCCCGAGGTTTTCACGCTCGCGTATAAGTGTCTCTAAGTCTTCCGAAGTACGACGAAAGGGTTGCTGGGTAAGAAAGGTTTTTAAGAGAAGACGAATGCCTTCCTCTTTGCTGGTGATGGGACGGTCTAAGAGGATCCAAGCCTCAGTCAGAAGATTATGCAGTTTCATGAAGGTTTCCCCTGGGATTCTAACCTTGGAATCCAGAAAAAGCAAACACTCCTTTTTCGTAAAGGACTACATTTCTGCGTGATGGCTGTATGAATTTCAAGACACTTTTCTCTAGACTCCAGAGCAGTTTAGCCAAGTTTTCATCGATGAAATTTCAATGTAAGTTCTTGTTAGATGGAAATATAAATATCTAGCACCTTTTTGCTTAGAGAAATTGGTACGGCTTTTGCTTATGAGGGGTATAGAGGTGAAACGTCATGGAACAAGTTCGCATGGTGGGACACAGCCGTCGTGATCGTGAGATTCGCACAGAATGTCTGAGAAAGAGCCTGCATGTCTTGATCGCTTTAACTCCGACCTTGGCACAAGCCAATTTTGTCATGACGGTTGCCCTTCTTTCAGCAGGTCTTGTGGTGTATTCCGTGGCGGAATCCTTAAGGCTTCAAGGGCGTGAAGTGGCCGTCATTTCCTTGCTCACCCGCTTATCGTCTCGCGAAAGAGATCGCAACAAAGCGGTTTTGGGCCCTGTTACCTTGGGCTTAGGAGCTTTAGTTTGTTTAATGCTCTACCCTGAACCGGCCTCGGCCGTGGGGATCTACGCCTTGGCCTTTGGCGATGGTTTATCGAGTTTAGCGGGAAAACTTTTTGGTCGGATTAAACTTCCTCTGACAGGGGGAAAAACTTTAGAGGGCAGTCTTGCCGCTTTTATCGCCGTTTTTGCCGTGGTCTACACCTTAACTCGACAACCTGAGTTGGCGTTTGTCACAGCCTTGGTGGCTACTGTGCTAGAAGCTCTTCCTATTAAAGACCTCGACAACCTGCTGATTCCTTTGGGAACGGGAATGTTTTTCCTCTGGGCACAACCGTTATTTCGAACAATTCATTAGAAACAAATTCATTAGAAACAAAAATCCACACGAACGAAGGGTTTTCCTCGACGGGCATGTAGGCCTAAAAATAGGAGTCTTGGACTTTTCTTCTTAAAAGGGCTGCCCCTGGAATTAAAAGAAAGCCAGCCCAAATTGCCCCAAAAAAAGTCGCTTGGCTTGCCGCCAAAAACAATACTATCGACCCCATTTGACTTAGACTGTGGGGCCGCCTTTTCGCTAGGGTTGAAAAAAGTAAGTTGGCCAAGGTCAACAGACTCAGAAAGAGGAAGATCAGCACTAAACCGCGTTCGTCTCCAGGGGCAAATAAACCCGTGGAATCCAAGGTTGTCGTTTGAAAGGTGAGGTTGGCGCCTAAAAAGACCGCCAGCCCCAAACCCATACCCACAAAGTTGCCCAATTTTTGATAGGGGAACTCCAAAGCAAAAAGGCTGGCTGAAAAGGCCATAAAGAGTCCAAAAAGGCGGAATATCCACACCACTCGGGTCAAAACTAGACTCCAGAAATACGATTGGTCGTTGAGTACGTAAAACAGTTGAAGTACGCGAAAGCCTTCTCCCAAGAGACTGAATAAGAAAAAAGAAAGAAAAAAGAGTTCCGGAGCATTGGTTTTACGATACAGAAGCCGAAGGTAGAACAGAGAAACGAAGGCCAAGGGAATCAGAACCAAGAATTGTCCCAGGAAGGGTGCGATAGGTACATCTGTCACTGGATTTCGCAAAAACCAAAATAACACCGCCTCTTGGGCTGGAAAGGTACCCTTCCACCCAAAATCACTGCCGGCGATCAAGGCCGAATAGGTCAAGAAAATCCCGGCGGCCCCCGCTAAGACCAACAGCACCGTGAGAAGTCCATTGCGGAATGAAAGCGTCATAAACGCATTAAAAAACATTTCAGTCAGATTGAAAAGGCCTCGATATACTCATAAGGAGGGGCTATGCGGCGAATCATAAGTTTGATCTGGATTTTGGGGGTTGCTTCACTTTCCTGGGCTGGTGACATAGCGCAATTCCGCGTTCTTGGCTTTTCGCCAGACGGAAGATACCTGGACTTCGCCTCCTACGGCATCGATAATCCTTCAGGGTTCCCCTATGCCGATTCCCACATTGTCGATGTGATCACCAATGAGTTTGTTCCTGGTACTTCGGTTCACGAAGTGTTTCCGGTTACCCCTTCTGTAGGAGACGACGGTTTTGAAGCCCTTCTTGCCGTTTACGACCGTACCGCACCAGAACGTCATCATTGGGGTATTGATCCCCTCAAGCAGGGACGGACGATTTTTTACCGGGTTCTTGCCGAAAAAACTCAAGCGAACTACGATAACTTTCAATTTCTAGACTATTTGACCGGCGACCGTTACCAAGTCAGCCTGCATAAGACCATCGAGACGACAGCCTTGGGTAAGGTCCAATCGAAGTTCTACATCAGCTTGGACATTACAGATAAGGCCGGTCATGTTCGGCATTTTCAGGCAGGACACCCCAATTTTTTACGCCCAGGCGTTGCGAATTACATCATCAACCGCATCCTTTTGTCGCCGAATAAACGTTCGTTGATCTTTGTCATTGAACGGGAAGAACTGGTGGGCAAAACGGTGAATATGCGGAACATGGTCGAGACTCTCGTCCTTTAAGGACAGTCCCATTTCCTTGACGAGGGGCCCCGCTCTCGCCTATTCTTCGGGCCATGGCCGATAAAATTACCCCTCGATCCACTGACTATTCTCAGTGGTACATAGATATTGTGACCCAAGCAAAATTGGCAGATTACTCCCCTGTCAAAGGTTGTATGGTCATTCGTCCCCGGGGGTACGCGCTCTGGGAAGCGATTCAGAAAGTTCTGGATGGCTTATTCAAAGAAACGGGGCATGTTAATGCCTACTTCCCCATGTTGATTCCCGAGAGTTTTTTAAAAAGAGAAGCTGAACATGTCGAGGGCTTTTCGCCCGAATTAGCCGTCGTTACGTACGCTGGCGGTGAGAAGCTCGAAGAGCCCCTGGTGGTGCGTCCCACGTCTGAAACCATCATCTGGTCGATGTATCAAAAGTGGATTCAAAGCTATCGGGACTTACCCCTTCTGATTAACCAATGGGCGAACGTGGTGCGCTGGGAAAAACGGACCCGCTTGTTCTTACGGACCACAGAGTTTTTGTGGCAGGAAGGGCACACTGCGCATGCTACAGCAGAAGAAGCTCAAGAAGAAACTTTAAAAATGTTAGCGGTCTATAAACGTTTTGCCGAAGAATGGATGGCTTTGCCGGTTTATGAAGGTGAAAAATCTGAAAGTGAGAAGTTTGCCGGTGCCGTCAAGACGTATTCGATCGAAGCGATGATGCAAGATAAAAAAGCCTTGCAGGCGGGAACTAGCCACTTTTTAGGTCAGAATTTCGCCAAAGCTTTTGATGTCACCTTTCAAACCAAGGAAGGCGGGCTCGAACACGTTTGGGCGACCAGTTGGGGGGTTTCGACCCGGCTGATCGGGGCCCTGATTATGGCTCACTCGGACGATAAAGGTTTAGTGATTCCTCCGCGCTTGGCCCCTACCGAAGCGGTGGTCATTCCGGTCTTTCGAAAAGATAATGTCGAAGGCGTTTTAGCTTACGCCAAACAACTGGGTGCTGACCTGAAGGGCGCGGGTTTCCGCGTTGAACTCGATTTGGATGACAGCGCATCACCAGGCTGGAAGTTTGCGGAATGGGAAATGGTCGGTGTCCCTGTCCGAGTCGAAGTCGGCCCCAAGGACATGGAAAAAAATCAGGTGGTTTTGGTCAGGCGCGACACAGGAGAAAAACTTTTTGTGGACCGAGCCGCTGTGGCGGACAAAGTGCGGGAACTTTTGCAGGACATCCAAAAGCAGTTGTTTCAACGGGCCCTGGAGTACCGCAACGCCAACACCGTTCGGGTGACTTCCTACAGTGAGTTTCGTCAACTGATGGAAGGGGATGGAGGGTTTGTCCAAGCTCCGTGGTGCGGAAGCCGTGACTGCGAAGCTCATGTCAAAGAAGATACCAAGGCGACTATCCGTAACCTCCCTCAAGCGTTGAAAGAAGTCCCCGTGGAAGGCGGGTGTTTATACTGCGGTCATGAAGGCCGCCATTGGGCGATTTGGGCCAAATCGTACTGAGTTATGAGCCGGTTGATGGCGCTTTTCGGCGCCCTGATGCTTTTAGGTGCGCTGACGCTTTTCGGCTGTTCGGATGCCGAGCAGATCAACGCTCGGTTTGCCTCCTCTCAGGCCTCTTGGTATCGCTTTAGTGCCCATCAACTTCAAAAAGTGTTTTCACCGCAAGCCCCCTGGGATGGGTATTGGGTCCCTTATGAGGCCGCCTATCGGGTTACGGATTTGTACTCGGACGGTGAGACAGCCTATGCGGCGGCCACAGGGGCTGGCTTAGTTAAAGCCAGTGATCCAGAGGGTATTCCTCGGGTAGAAGAGTGCTCTTCCTCAAGAAATCTAAGCACCCTTCGAACGGGACTTGTTTTTCCGTTCGAGTCGCGGGTTTTTGTGACGCTTTATCACGAGCCGCATGCCTTCGTGAAGGCGGGGCTTCCCATTACTTTGGCTTGGTTGGACTCACAAGCTCAATTGATTTTTTATCCTGTCCCTTATCAAGCTACTCACCCCGAAGCCCAAGCTGTTCGGGCTAGCTGGGATGCCTCGCAGGGGGTTTTGCACTTGGTGTGGAAGGAGTGGCAGACCGACCACTGGACCTGGACTCAATCCGCTTTAGCCTTAAAGGATGGTCATGAGTTTGGGTTTCAGTCAGGCTGGCCCGCGAGTTCGGATCCTCAACCTTTGCCAGAAGCTTGGCATCGCCTTTGGGTTCAGCTGGCTCAACGCGAACCCGCTTTGGGGTCGACAGCTTTGATCCGCCTGGCTGGACAGGTCACACAAACCTACCGCTGGAGCCCTTCGCAGGGGTCAGCCGTTCAACCCGGTACCGTGTCCGCTACCGCTTGGCCGGACGGCTCTCGACTAGCGGTAACAGAAGCCGGCTTGTTAGCTTTTGACTCCCCCCGCTTTGGATTTCGGATTTATCATCTATTCCCCTTGGGGAGCGCAGGTAGGTATACAGGGGCGGTCGCCCTTAAACATGGGGTGCTGATCTCTTGGGATACCTTTTATCGCTCTTATGTGGGGCCGGCGGGACTCTTATACCTGCCCCTTTCTCGCTTTCAGCCGTAAGAGAAACCGATAAGCAGACCTCAATGTGGTATATTCAACTATCATGAGACGACTTTTGGTAGTGTTAGTCCTGTTGGCGATGGGGTCTAGCGCGATGGCCCTTTCGCTCTGGGGTGCCGAAATCAACGGGCTGGAAGTGGGTACTGGCATCCTATGGATTCGTAACACCGTGGCTGATAGCGCACCGGACCCGATATGCAATACGTTTGAACTCTCTGTTCCGTTTCGGATTCAAAATACCTGGATTTTTCGTCCCGAAGCCCAAGTTTTTTTTCAAACCTATGGCTACCAAAATGGTCGAGCCATTCCGATCGAATCGATGTTTGACTCTGTTTCGATGATGGGGCTTTTGTTTAACCCCACGTTTGGAACCGAGTGGCGCTTATCCCCCTATTTGAGAACCTACGCGGAAGGCGGCTTAGGCTTGTTGTTTCGCTTGCCGGTGTTTTTGAATGGCACCACAGCGGGGAGCATGGCGGGACCCATCACGTCGTGGTTTGCGGCAGGGCGCTTCTTGTACCCCAATCTGGGGGGCGGCTTAGGCTGGCAATTTTCGCCCTTGTTGGCGCTGATGCTGAGGGCGCAGGTGTATTACCCCCTTTTCAATTTGTGGGATCAACTGCCATTGGATGACGAGCTGATGGTTGGGGCTACCTTGGGGATTCGCTTCACATTTTGAGCCAAGCGGGAAGAAATTCCGCCCCAGGGATTTTTCGTTACCAGCGTGCTTTAGAGTCTAAACCAGAGTGGTTTCGGCTCAATATCAGCGTGGTTTCGACTCGAAACCAGAGCGGGAATTTTTTGAGGGGAAAGAGGGCTGAAAATTCGAGGGGCCGACTGTCAAATCCAGGTAGCATCTCAAAAAGATTATTCTGAGCGAAGCCTCTATTACTGGGCCAAGGTTTATTCGGGTCAGCTGAATGAAAGTGAAACCTACTCTCAGTTACGCCCGGTGATAGGCGTACATAT
>JAJXWL010000044.1 GCA_021781625.1 bacterium | reverse complement strand
TTAATCAACTTGTTGAACAATTTGGCGGAAAGACTGACGGAAAATTTGATAATCCGAGAGGTGCGTTTCCAAAATAAGACAAGCTTCTTCAAGGATGGCATGCAGGTTTCAGCTCCTAGTGAATTGGGGGCAGATTGAAAACAAATGTCAACGACATTCTACGCAAGGACATAGAACTTCTAAGGACCATGAACGCCGGTAAATAACCAAAGTTGCTCCTACCCCGGCCCCTCAAACCCTGTCCAAGCCTTCACTTTGAACCGTTGTTGGTTTTGGTGGCCCTTGAGACTCAACATCGAGAGTTCACAGATCCAACGGGGTTTTATCTTACTTTTCAAGACAAACCACAGCTAACGAGTGACCATGAATGCTATTGCACTTTCTCTACCAGGCAAGTAGCCTGAGAATGGGATAAAGCCTGATCCTGCTTTGTTGAACCTGATCAAACCAAGGGTAACTCCTGGACTTTTATCATAATAACCTATCAGTCAGTTCAATAGGGCAGATCACTGGGGCTTCATGACGTCCAGAAAAAAAGCGAGGGGCGATAGTCGATGAAGCGACTCAAACCATTCGAAATTGATCAGGCCATCGCCAAGATCCGAGAAGAATATGACCATTATATTGTCCACTATTTTCAGCCCCCGGCCCGGAAAAAGGCCTTTGAACAACGCTGGTCCGAGGCGTTGCGCCGGGGGCGAGACCTTGAAAGTTTTCTCGCCGTTGAAATCCAGGTTGTCAAAGAACTCCTGCGTGAAGCTCAGCAAGCTCTGGAGGCGGGTCCCGCTCCTGAGCCGAAACCCGTCGTTTCGTACGCAGATCGGGTGATTGAAAAACTGCGCCAACGCATTCAAGGCTACCCCGCCCTGGGTTTACCAGCCGATCCCCAGTTGAGTCCCGACGTTGATAAACTTTACGGGACTTTGGCTTGGTTTTCTCGCCAGGTTTGGCCTTCGTTAAGCATAATCTTGAAACCTCGAATTCCAAAGGAATGGTCTCGTTTGGATCAGGAACTTACGGTTTTGATCCCTTGGCAAGAAAAGCTTCCTAAGGAATTAGAGGCCTATGTGACGTTTTACCGTTCCCAAGCTCCTGCCTCGCAGATTGCCAAAGCCCAAAATCGTTGCTTGTTGTTGGGGGCGGCATTTTGGCATGGCCTTCAAGGCGTTTTGACCCCCCTAGATTCCGAGAAAGACGAGCTTTTACAGCGTTCCAAGGCCTTAGTTGAGAGAATCTTAAGCGATTTTCGGCTAAAGGACCTCAAGCCTTACAATTCTTCTCTCGTTAAACCATAACGTTCACTGCGTTCAACGTTTCCCAAGGGCTCAACATGGACCATGATGTCATAGACGTTTCGCAAGCGCTTTTTGATGGATTCTTCAACCCTTTGGCTGATCTGATGCGCTTCGGCGATGGTGAGAGTGGGGTCCACCTCGATGTCCAAATCGACCAAATAGTAGTGGGCAAATTTCCGGATACGGACCCGGTGAGGGTTCAGTGCCCCAGGAACCGCTTGAACCGCATCAAAAACCTGATAGTAGACCGATTTGTCGTCCAAACCATCCATAAGTTCCGTGTTGGTTTCCATAAACACCGAGACGGCGGTTCGCATGATCCACAGGCCCACTAAAAAGGCAAAAATCATGTCGATGGTCCCGACCCCTAAGATCCAGGTAAACGCTAAGCCTAACAAAACCACCACAGAAATGACCACGTCGTTGCGCATATTCTTGGCGTTGGCTATCAACATGGCGGAACCGCTGGTTTTTCCCGCTCGAAATAAATACAAAGACAACAGAACTTTCGCCACAATCGAAATGCCGGTCACGACAAAAGCGGCTGTTTCGGGAATTGGTCGTACTTCATGGTGAATGAGGCTAAGAAAGGAAGAATAGGACAGTTGGGCCCCAAAAAAGAAAATGACAAACGACAAGAGTTTGGTCGAAACGGTATCTGCTTTTTGCCTCCCCCAGGGAAAGCGGCGATCGGGGGGACGGGCAATGATCAGGCTGGTGATCAGAGTTAAGATCGAAGAAAGAATATCACCAAAGGAATCAATACCATCCCCGACGACCGCCCAAGAACCGGCGGTTAAGCCAATCAGAATTTTTGCTGTTGCCAAAAGGGCGTTGGCGACAATACTGATCCAGGAAACCACGGCAATTCGTCTCAGGCGTTTTTGTTCGTCAGCATCCAGGTGACTAGCGGAAGGACTGGGGCTCATAAGCGCAGTATACGTGTTTTGAGAAGGAATCGCGAGCGGGGTTGCATACTTTACGAAAAGCGTTGACAATCATACCAGCGGAGGGTGTTCATGGAGCTGATCACCGTAGTACCGGGAGTCTATTATGTTCTTATCCCCGAACATGGTTTGTCGGTGCTGTGTGGTTGCCCGCCCGATGTGACCAAACTTCTGATGCGGAGGGGCTTAATCCGTGAAATCGAAGTGGGCGGCGTAAAGTGTGAATCGGGTCCCAACGCCATCCTTCTTTCGGATTTAGCCACCCAAAATGGTCAGTTTTGCAACTTGGCCGAGTTTCCGCTTCTCCAGATGTTCTACCGTCAAGGCATGATTTTGCCCAAACACCCTCGCAACGACGGAAATCGGCCCGTGATCATTGGCCATTCTCGCGGCATCCACTCCCTTAGTGAGTACGTTTTTCGAGGGACGTATGGCTTGGCAGATTCCGATGAAATTCGTTCTTGCGGGATACCCGAAGAATTTGCCGCCGAAATTGTCCGTGAAAAACGCTGGTTTGCCTTCGGAAAAATCCGGCAGTCTGAAGAACTTTTAGAATTTTGTCCTTTAGACGGGGAATCGGTTGAAGTCCGGCCAGGTTTGAAGGTTCGCCGCGATGGGGTCAACCGTTTTACCTTTGTGACGGACCAGCAAGAATTAACGGTGGACTTGAACCTAGCCCCAGGCGTAACCTACGAGCCGGCTGTCCGGCTGGGGGTGACTCGTTTTCGACGCGAGTACTTCTCGGTGGTGCATTTGGGGGAGGGGGACGGCTGGGACACCAACCGTCCTTGTTTGGGTAGCTTATTGCAGTTTCAAGGCCGGTTGTATCTTATAGATGCCGGGCCTAACATTATGGCCTCGTTGACTGCTGTGGGGGTCAGCGTTAACGAAATTGAAGGCGTTTTTCAGACGCATGGTCATGATGACCACTTTGCCGGTCTGCCGACCTTGGCCCGTACCGATCGAAAAATCAAGTACTATGCGACCAAGCTGGTGCGCTCTTCCATCATGAAAAAAATGGCAGCCCTCATGGGGGTGTCAGAGCGGAGTTTTAGCGGAACTTTTGAGTACCATGACTTGCGAATCGATGAGTGGAACGACGTGGAAGGCTTATCTGTAATGCCGGTATGGTCGCCGCACCCGGTCGAAACCAACCTGTTCTTTTTTCGGGCGGCGTGGCAGGGGGGCTCAAAGTCGTACGCTCACCTCGCCGATATTGCCGCCACTTCGGTGCTCAAACCCATGCTGTTAGAGGACCCCACGGCAAATGGCTATTCTCGACAGCTTTATCAGGACTTTTGCCAAAAGTTGCGTGAACCCGCTGACCTCAAAAAAATCGACATTGGCGGTGGCATGATTCATGGCGACGCCGAAGACTTTGCCAACGATACCTCGGGCAAAATGGTGTTGGCTCATACTGCGCGGGAATTGACACCCCGAGAAAAAGAAATTGGCACCGAAGCGGCGTTTGGTGTTCACGATGTGTTGATTCCCGCCCGGCAAGATTATCGTATCCGCCTTGCCGAAACTTACCTGAGGGCCTACTTTCCCGATGCTCCCGATTATGAGTTAGGGCTCTTGTTAAACGGCAACCTCGTGGAACACAGCTTAGGCACTGTCCTCCAGCGAAAAAGGGAACCCTTTGAGCAAGTTCTGTTGGTGGTTACCGGAGTTGCCGAAGCCGTCGATGCCGCCTCTGGGGCCTTAACGCTACTTTCGGCGGGAACTTTGATCGGTGAGCTTTCGGTGCTGACAGGGCATGATGCCCATTTGACCTGGCGAGCGAAAAGCTTTGTCACGGTTCTCGAGATTCCTCGCGAAGTTTTTGTGATCTTTGCTCGGCGGAATACGGACATCGAAGAGTTAAAACGTGTTTCACGGGTGACCCTGTTTTTGCAGGCCACAGAAATGTTTGGAGAATCCCTGTCTTCCATTCGTCAAATGGGGCTGGCCCGCACTGCCAAAGCTCTCGAAATAACAGCCGGTACCCTTTTAGAAGAGGTCGTGGATTTTAGCTTACCTTTCCTTTTTGTCTTGGAGACAGGGACTTTGGAGCTGTCCTTCGAAGACGAGGTCTTTGAAACTTTGGGGCCTGGTGGGGTGTGCGGTGAAGAGAGTTTGTTCTTTCGCGGCAAGGGCAATGTGACGGTAAGGGCCCGCGAGGACTCGCGCGGTTTGGTTTTGTCGGGGCAAGAAATTCGGCGTATTCCCATTGTAGAGTGGAAAGTTCTCGAACTCTACGAACGGCGTTTGGCCAGCTTCGGCCTAGCTGGACTAAGTTAAGCTTGCCCGGCGGGATTTCCTTCATTAAAATAGAGCCATTATGAAACGATTCCGTGACCTAACTGAACAGGAAATCTTGGCCTTGGCCATCACCAACGAAGAAGAAGACAGCCGCATCTACCGCGATTTTGCCGAAGGTCTGCGCGAGAACTTTCCCGCCTCCTCGCAGGTTTTTGAGGATATGGCTCAAGAAGAAATTGGTCATCGGGGACGACTTTTTGCCCTTTACCGTCAAAAGTTCGGCGATTACCTGCCTTTGATTCGACGCCAGGATGTGGCGGGCTTTGTAAGACACAAACCATTATGGCAAGTGCGCCCCTTGGGCTTGGACGAGGTGCGTAAGTACGCCGCCGATATGGAGTTTGAAACCGCTCGCTTTTACCGCAAGGCCGCCGAGGGGTCGACCGACGCCTCGATTCGTGAACTCTTGTTAAACTTAGCCGAGGCCGAAGAACATCATGAAAATCTTGCCACTCAGCTCGGGGAAGCGAACCTGACCGATTCGGCCAAAAATGAAGAAGATCAAACCGCCCGGCGCATGTTTGTTTTGCAATACGTTCAACCGGGGTTGGCGGGGTTGATGGATGGCTCGGTTTCCACTTTGGCACCGCTTTTTGCCGCCGCCTTTGCCACCCACAATTCCTGGAGCACCTTTTTGGTCGGTTTAGCGGCCGCCTTGGGCGCCGGGATTTCGATGGGGTTTGCCGAAGCCCTCAGCGATGATGGATCGCTCTCGGGACGGGGAGCCCCGTTATTACGGGGGCTGGTGAGTGGTCTGATGACAGCTTTGGGCGGCATTGGCCACGCGCTCCCCTACTTGATTCCCCACTTTTGGATCGCCACCTTCCTTTCGGCCGGAGTTGTCGTCGTGGAATTGATTGCCATCTCGTGGATTCGTTGGAAGTTCATGGATACGAAGTTCCTTTCGGCGGCGTTCCAGGTTATCGTCGGCGGGGTGTTGGTCTTCTTTACGGGAATCCTCATCGGAAACGCTTGATACATGAGACTTTTGCATTCTGCCGATTGGCATTTGGGCAAGTCTTTGTTTGGAAAAAAGCGTGAGGCAGAACAAGAGGCTTTCTTAGCGTGGTTGACCGCAGAAGTGACGCGAGAAAAAGTCGACGTTCTGTTGATCGCGGGTGATGTATTTGACACCACGGCTCCTTCACACCGGGCTCAAGAGCTGTATTATCAATTTCTCGTGGGCCTGAGAGACACTCCGGTTCATCAGGTGGTGGTGATAGGCGGTAACCACGATTCGGCCGCCTTTTTGGAAGCCCCTGGCCCTTTATTAAAGATACTCAATATTCACGTTATTGCCTTGTTGACCGAACCCGAGGACGAGGTCCTGGTGTTACCCGACCCCGAAGGCCACCCCATGGCGGTGGTGGCGGCAGTGCCGTTCCTCCGGGAACGAGAGCTCCGTCTTTCGGAGGCGGGTGAAACCGTTTCTGAAAAAGAAGAGCGGTTAAAGGCCGCCTTGGCCCAACATTACGCTCAGACCATGACAGCGGCCTGCGAAGCTCGCGACCGCGCGGAGCTCCAGACAGGCCACCGCCTTCCCTTGATTCTCACCGGTCACCTGTTTACCTCGGGGGCGGTGACGGCCGAAGGAGACGGTGTTCGCGAGCTCTACGTGGGGTCCCTGGGCCATGTTGGTCCTGACATCTTTGCGGGGGCCGATTACACCGCGCTGGGCCATCTGCATGTGCCCCAGGAGGTAGGAAGTCCTTTGATCCGGTACTCGGGTTCCCCCCTGCCCATGGGGTTTGGCGAAGCCGAACAAACCAAAAGTGTTTGCCTAGTCGAGTTTGAAGGCCGAGACGCAACCGTTCGCCTTTTGCCCATTCCCTGCTTTCAGCGGTTAAAGTCCCTTCGGGGAGACTTGCCGACGCTCTTGAAGGCTTTAACGGAATTCAGTTTATCTGGGGAATCTCTTTGGCTTGAAATTCTGTACGACGGGGACGAAGTCGCTGGAACCTTGCGCGAGGACTTAGAACGGGCCGCCGGGGCCAACCTCGAAATCTTACGGGTCCGAAACCTAGGCTTGGCAAACCAAATCGCCCTCGAAAGTCAAAACATAACTTGGGAGGACTTGACGCCCGAAGACGTCTTTGAACGTTGTTTAGAATCCCATAAGCTGCCAGAGGCACAGCGGGTCCTGTTGCGCGGCCTCTATCAAGAGATTTTAGCTGTTTACGCTACCGGGGGCTTATGAGAATTCTCAAAGTCAGCTTTACCAATCTGAATTCCCTGAGGGGCACTTGGAGCATCGACTTTACTGACCCCGCTTTTGCCAACGGGTTATTTGCGATTACCGGACCCACAGGTGCCGGTAAGTCGACGATTCTGGATGCGATTTGTTTAGCCCTGTGGGGACGAACTCCCCGGTTGGCGGCTATCAATGCTACCAGCAATGAGCTGATGTCGCGTCAGACAGGGGGCTGTTCTTCAGAAGTGGAATTTGAAGCCGGGGGGCACCGTTATCGATGCTTTTGGGGCCAAAAACGAGCTCACCAAAAGCCTACGGGAAAACTGCAAGGTCAGACCCGTGAATTGGTCAATTTAACGACAGCCGAAACTTTAGGCGCCACCCTTAGCGAGGTCGCGGCCGCCATGGAACGGGTTACGGGGTTGACCTTTGAGCGCTTTACCCGCTCGGTGTTGTTGGCCCAGGGGGCTTTTGCGTTATTCTTGCAAGCTTCTCCCGATGAACGGGCCCCCTTGCTCGAACAGATTACGGGAACCGAAATCTATTCAGACCTTTCGCGCCTGGTCCACGAACGTTTTGTCCAGGAATCGGCACTTTTGTCTCAATGGGAGGCTCAGTGGCAGGGACAAATCACGGCCTCTCCCGAAGAAATCGCTCAGTGGCAGGCCCAGGCCCAAGAGCTTGAGCTGACCGCTAAAGCCCAAGGCGAAGAACTCCACCAGCTCCAGGTCCAGCTGGGGTGGCGACGGAACTTGGCGACCCTCGAAACTCGCCTTCAAGACCTGGCCCTGGAAGAGGGGGCCTTAACCCAGAAGGAACACAACTTTGCCCCTGTGCTGCAGAGGTTAGAACGAACCCGCCAGGCCTCCGTGGTGAATCAGGATTATCAGAACCTTCAACGCGGGCAGGGAGAGCTAGCTCGGCTGGGGGGTGACCTGAAGGCTATCCAAGCGGAACAGCAAGCCGTGACTCAAACCCTCAGCCAACAGGACGCCGAGTTGAAGGACCTTTCCGTCCAGCTGGAAACCCTCTCCCGCCAAGAACGGGAACTTACCCCTATCTGGAACCGTTGGCGAGAAATCTCGTTACGGGTCAACGAAAAACTTGTGGCCTTGCAGGGGGCCGAGCAGGCCGTCCAAGAGGGACAAATCCGTCTCCAACAGGCCCAAATTATCTTAGAAAAAGCTCAAAAAGCGGCAAACCTCAGCCAACTGGAAGTTCAAACACTTCGCCAAAGGTTAGAAACTGACCCCGAGAGGTCACTGCCGGCAGTCCTTCCTGAGTTGACTCGCTTGTACCAAGCCTTAGTTCCGGCTTTGACTCGTCAAACAGAAGCCCGCGAGAAAGCTCAGGGAGCTGGGACCGCCTTGAGAGAACGCCAAAAAGACGTTGAGTCTGCCCAAGCTGGCTTGAGCCGGGCCCAGAAGTTGGTTCTTGAAGCCCAAGGTCGGCTTCAAGAAAGCGAAGTAAACTTTGAAAGGGCCGGAGGATTGCCGCTTAGTGCCTTAAAAGACCAGGCGTTCGCCCAAAAAGAACGCTGGCAAAGGGCTAAGGCCAGGCAGGAAGCCGAAGCCAAAAAAGCCCAACTGGTGACCGTCCTCAAAGACTTAACCCAGCGGCGCGAGTCAGTCCGTCACGAAGAAACTCAAAGGCGACAACAGCTGGCCCAGGCTCAAACCCTCGCCAGTTTGGCCCAAGACAACCTTCGTTTAGCCGAAGAGCAGGCAGCCTTACGAGCCCGGATTTTTAGCTTAGAAGAGCATCGAGCCCATTTAAAAGACTCAGAGCCCTGTCCTTTATGCGGTTCATTGGATCACCCTTGGGCCCGTGGACTTCCCCCCGAAACACCCGACGAACTTGCGCTTCAACGGCGTCGAGCCGAAGAGTCTGCGGTGTCACTGACGGCCTTAACCGTTGCCTTAGCACAGCACGAAGCCTTGGGAAAACAGTTGGACGAAACGCTCGCCCTGCGTGAGCAAGAGCTCAGCGAAGTCCAGGCTAGCGTTGAGGCCCTGCGTTCAGCGGTCGAGGGCGAGGACGAAGCTTTTGACGAGGTTCCTCCTGAGGCTCTTCAACGGGCGTATGAACAGCTTCAAGACCAAATGAACCTCACAGCCAAGGCGGAAGAAGATCTTCGCCAGGCACGAGAACTTTGTGACCAAGCCGAGCGAGGGCAAAATGAGGCGCAATTGGCCCTCCAAAGGGCCCTCGGCAACCGAGATACCGCCCAAGCGACGGCGGAGCAAACCGAAACGGCACAGCACGTGGCGGAGGAAGCCGTCGAGCGGGCTCGCCGCGCCTTTTCTGAGGCCTGGTCTTGGAGCCCGGGCAGGGCTTTCGATCAAGCTCTTCCCACGGATGAGGTTTTGAAAGCGTTGAGCCAAAAAGCCGCCGTGCTCACGGGTCTCGAAGAGGCCTTGACCCGCGCTCAGGGGCAATCTCAAGACGCAGAACGGGCCGGGGAGAGGGCTCTCAACGACACCCAGCGTTTACAAGAAGACCTTGACCGTCGCGTGAGCGAACGGCAAAAGGCTCGGGAGGCGTATCAGGCCTTAGAACAGCAAAAAAATGAAGTCTTAGTTCAAGCGGGCTTAGAGTCGCTTCCCCCCGAAGAAACGTTTCGATCTCGGGTGGAATTTTGTCGAGGTGAGGTGGAGGCCGCTCGTCACAGGCGTCATGAAACAGAATTGGCGGCGGTGTCCTTGGCCGAGAAGAAAGACCATCTTACCCTTGCCTTGGCGGAAAAAGAACAAACTGTCTTAGAAAATCAGGCTGAGTTTTCTCGAAGTCTTCAAAAGGCGGGCTTTTCCCGTCTCGAGGAATTCCAGGCTTGCCTGGTGGACCTTGAACACATTCCTGAATGGGAAAAGGCGGGGGCGGCATTGCAGACTGCTCGTGCGGGGCTTGAGGCCCGTCAGCGCGAAGTTAAGGCCCAGTGGGAAGCCGAACAAGCCCGACAGCTGACGGTTTTGACGGAAAAAGCGCTGGAAGACAGCGTGGTTCACCTCGAAGCGGAGCGTTCACAAACCCAGTTCAATCTAGGAGCCCTGCGGGCTAGCTTGGCTGAACAAGAGCGCTTAGCCTTCCAGACAGCCGAACTTCGGGCTCAAGCAGAGCGTCAGCGAGATAAAGTCAGAGATTGGGGGGCTCTTAAAGAACTCATTGGCTCCGCCGATGGCAAAAAATTCCGCAATTTTGCTCAGGGGCTTACCTTTGACCGGCTTTTGCACCAGGCCAACCAACAGTTAGCCAAGCTTTCGGATCGCTACCTTCTCGTGCAGTCTGGGCCCCTGGAGCTGGGCGTACTCGATAATTATCAAGCCGGCGAGACACGAACAGCCCGAAACTTATCCGGCGGTGAAAGCTTTTTGGTAAGCTTGTCCCTGGCCTTAGGGCTTTCGTCGATGACCAGTCGTCAGGTTCGGATAGATTCCTTATTTTTGGATGAAGGGTTTGGTACCTTGGACGAAGACGCCCTCGATTCGGCCCTTGAGACCTTGTCGGCTCTCCACCATAGCGGAAAGTTGGTGGGGATCATTTCGCACGTTGCCCAAATCAAAGAACGCCTTGCGACTCAAATCCGTGTGACGCCTATAAGAGGCGGAGTCAGTCGATTGACGGGGCCTGGGTGCTCGTTCGCCTCTTGAGTTTGAAACCCGCTCTCGAATCGAAAAATTCCCACGCTGGTTTAGAGCCGAAACCACTCTTGTTGAGAGTCGAAACCACGCAGGGAATTTTTTTAGGCTGAAGAGCTCGATTTCTTGTCGTGGAAAAGCTCGAACATGTTTTGCTCTTTAGAAATATACAAATATGTAGATATATCAGAGTAAATGTAACAGCTATGTAAATATCCCAAAGCGTAACACTTTTTAGCTAATTATTTACGTCGAACGAAATACCTGATTGGCATAGTTCTTGCTATATCACTGGTATGAAAATCATGATCGTCGATGACTCCAGCATTATGCGCCGCGCCATTACGAAGTACTTGACTCCCTTGGGGTATGAAATTGTGGGAACTGCATCGAATGGG
>JAJXWL010000043.1 GCA_021781625.1 bacterium | reverse complement strand
GGATAGCTTTTTTGATCATGGCCGTTTTTGTATACAGGTACCACTGCTCATCCAAACTTAAATCTTGTACAACGCCAACTGTTCTATTTAAAAAAGAGCTTTTGTTACTCATGGAAGATCCTTGAAGACGCCAATTTGAGTTAATTTTTCAGGGTCGAGTGAAAGAATATGACCTTCAGAAGTTTGGACTAAAACAGCTTGGGAGGTAACCTCAAGACCAGAAGACTCAGCTACAGGAACCTCCGACAACTGATGTGTTTGAAGTTGTGAATCATAGGAGGCAACTACCCAATGACCTTGATTTTTGACAATGGCATAAGCCAAATTCCCCTTAATCACTACAGGGGCTAAAGGAGAGACTTCTTGCGCCGACTGAGCGACCACAGTCAGTTCTGTGGTAGATAAAAGCACAAGACGAACCGTGGCGTCGCCACGGTTTTCACCCGCTGTTACCAGCCAGTGGTCTCCCAATTTTTGATAAACTTCTCGCCGAATGGAATTGAGCTTTGAAGCTTTCCAGAGTCTTTGCCCTGCAATATCGATTAAATCCAGTCGAGACAAACCTGGCGAAACAGTTTGCAAGAAAGGCAAAGTCGTTGGCGGAGGAACTTGTGGTGGAGGCGTCGGTTGAGCTTGTAAGGCTTGGTCTGCTTTTTGAATCGCCTGACGTTCTTTTTGCAGTTGAACGTCTCTTTGTTGGTTAGCAGCTTGAGCCTTTTGCAACTCCTGTTTCTCTTTTTCTACTTGGGCAGGCGACATAACAGAAGGCGGAGAAGGAACTGGAATTGGTGTTGTGCCTGGTGTTGGTGTACTTCCTGGCGTTGGCTGAGGTGTAGGAACAGAGGACGTTGCTAAAGGAGTTGCCGTAGGTAAAGGTGTTGGTGAAGGTGAAGTCATTGGAGTCGGAGTCGGAGTTTCACTAGCTTGAGCTAAGGCTTCGGCTTTTTGATTAATAACTTTTTGTTCTTTGACAATTTCTGCTTCTTTTAGGTCAGCTAACTTTTTTCGCTCTTCCAGAGCGTTAGTCTGAGTCATATTCTTGGTTACCGAAGAATTTGAGACCTCTTCCGCATTGACTTGTCCGGCTGGACCTTGACTTAAGGTGTCTCTTAGAGGGATCACCAAGCGGGTTTTACCAGGCCAGTCCCGATAACTCAAGGCAATCCCAGCATTTTCTGAAGTAAGGTTAGCCGAAAGTTCGGGTACATACTTCTGAGAAAAATAGGCGACATTACCCCGATAAACCGCATTGTATCTGGTTACAAAATCAGCTAAGAGTAGCGCATCGTCAAACGAGTAGCCAAAGGCTTTTTCTAGATAACCTGCCACGATCCAGTTAAGATTGCGGATGGTATCCACGGAAGCTTGGGGTTCAAGGACCAAGACATCAGCACTCAACAACGAAGAATTGGCTTCATGAAAACGATAAGCTTTGTAATACGGTCCACCCACAGGCCCAGTGGATTGTAAGCGTTCTTCCCCTAACGCACGACCAATACCTATGATTTGTTCCCGGGTATTATACACGGAAACAGGACCAACATAATCAATAAAATGAATACTTTTTAAGTCCGCATTTTTAAGAACATCTTCAGCCACAGATTGGGCATCTAAAGCAAAAGGCAATCCCAAGGTAAGGCCCCATAACAGGGCCAAAAGTTTTATTAGCCGCCGCATGGTGACACCTCTTATCCTCGGGGAAGTCGAATTTTTCGTTTGTCAGGGTCAGCAGATACGCGGAAATACACCGCATTATTCCCTAAAAGTCTTACCAGTACGGCCGAAGACCGCTCACCGGCTTGAACAGCTAACGTTCTTTTTTCTTCTTTAAAACCTTGAAACCTGAGTTTCACCAACTCATGGTCATCCAAAGCTTGTGATAAGGCGGCAAGAACCTGATCGGTCAGTCCGGCCTTTCCCAACATAACCACAGGCTGAATATCATGAGCCAATTTGGTTAAATAACTACGTTGGGCGCTCGTCAATTCCATCGGCGATCCTCCCGATCCATTTGCTTTAGAATACACTGCAGAAGCCCGTATTGTCCACCGAAGTGTTTTGACAAAAAGCGTGAAAGAACTTATGAAAGGTAGCCTATGAACATTTTGCTCTTTGAGTCGGGAGAGTGGGAGCGTCCTCTACCTTCAACCGATCCGCGAGCCATCCACATTCTTCAAATTCTCAAAACAGCTCCTGGTGAGACATTAGCCGCAGGAGTTGTCGGTGGCCTTAAGGGAACAATCGTATTTGAAGGTTTACAAAAAGAAAGCTTAATTTTTTCACAACCCAGCTTTACCGAAACAGTTCCCCCACCCTTTGAGTTAACGTTTTTAATAGGAACTCCCAGGCCACCTACCGCACAAAGGTTATTACGAGACCTTACCACACTTGGTGCTAAACGTTTGATTTTTACAGCTACCCAGTTAGGCGAAAAATCTTACCTCACCAGCAAGTTGTGGCGTGAGGACTGGCGAAAAGCCCTTCTTGAGGGGGCCATGCAGGCCAAAGCTACTTTTTTGCCGCAGGTTGAACGTTTTGAAAGTTTAAAAAAGGCTCTGAAGCACCTTGACCTAGAACCTAGCTTAAAGATTGCTTTTGATGGACAGGGGGAAGCTTTACCTGAAAAGTACCCACCTACCCCCGTATGCGTCGCCTTAGGCCCGGAACGCGGCTGGACGGATTCTGAACGAAATCTTTTGCTGGACTCGGGCTGGCAACTCAAAACACTAGGAAAGCGTATTCTTCGAACAGAAACCGCTTGCACTGCTGCCGCCGTAGCGCTTCTGACACGACAAGGATTGTGGTAATACTCTCAAGGTAGATTTTATTTTACAGAGAAGTAAAACCATCTTGAAAAAGTTGAAGCCGGAACAAACTAATCGAGCCGATAAAATATGCCATCAGTCGGCTTTGCAAGTTCACCCATTCGGGGTAAGTGGTCACAGGTGTATAAAACAGCATTTCTACCGTTACCCCTCGACCCGCAGGATCAAGAATTTTCACGACTATGGGGTTTTCACTCAGGACTTGAGAATGATTATCGAGCTTGGCTTGGGCAAAATACCGAAAGGCTTCCAGATTCGTGAACCCCCAGGGGTCCTGGAGTTCAACGTGAGGAAATAACCACAGTTGTTTTGTTTCTAATTCTTGGCGAAATTCTGTATCCATAGCACAGACCGAACGGGCATCAAACGACAAACTGATCTTTAACCGTCTTGCGCCATGATCCGTAACCGTACGCCAGTTTTTCACTGTAGCAGAGACAAGATTGTAGGTTGGCAAGGAAAAAACTGTATTTTCGGCATTTTTGATCGTGACCATATTTAAGGCAATATCGGTGATCTCACCCTCGACATTTTGCCCAGGGATTTCAATCCAATCCCCCAGTTTAAAGATATTACTGGAGTTTATTTGCAGTGAAGCCACAAAACCCAGTAAAGCATCTTTAAAAACTAACACCAAAATGGCCGTCAGAGCTCCAATTCCCGAAAGTACTCCCCAAGGCTGTTGATCCAAAAGAACAGAAACAGCTAGAACCGCAGCCACGACAAAAAGAAATATCCTTGAGATTTGTATGTAACTGCGCAAGGGAAGGCGTTGGTCAGCATGTATAGACCGATAACCTTTTTCGAAGTTCGAAAGCAGTTGATTAAAAAAACCAGTTAAAAAAATCACGATAAAAAACAGCAAAATTCGGCTGACAAGGTGGTACCAGGTCCACGTAACCGGAACAAACCATTTGAGAAAGAAGTAAGAGGCGACAACGGGCAAAACCCAGGAAAGATGATGAAAAAACTTTTGGTCAAGTAAGTAATCATCCCAAGGAGTTTCTGTTTTGAGGGCCCATCTTCTTAAGACACTGCCTAAAACAGATCGAATGATCAGGCCTGCTACCGCCCCCAGCACCAAGAGGACAATCAAAGATAAGGCTGAACTTAGAAAATGAGCCATCCCCAATTCTACATGGTGTTCCGTAAAAAACTGCAAGAGAGAAACTTCTAAATTCATTTCTGGTCCCTCAGCTCTGCCAAAAGTCCCTGGGCTGAGCGTTCACACAGGTGTGCTACCATCTCAAAATCTTCTTCTGTTCCATAATAGGGGTCAGGAACATCTCCAGTCCCGGCAGGGTCCCACTCACGAAATAAATGTACTTTTTTCCTTTGAGCCTCGTTAGCGGCTAACTTTTTTAAGTGAAGAAAGTTATCTTGATCCATAGCAATAAGATAATCAAAATCTTCAAAATCTGTCGCACGAACCTGACGGGCTCTGTGCGAAAGCACAAGTCCACGTCGCGCCGCTGTAGCTCGAGACCGTTCATCTGCCGGGGCCCCTAAATGCCAGGACCCCGTTCCTGCCGAATCTACCTCAACCTGGACGCCTTCACGTTCAGCACTTTCACGAAACAAGGCTTCAGCCAGGGGCGATCGGCAGATATTTCCTAAGCAAACAAAGAGTACTTTCACGTTCTGCGGAATAGCATACTCGGGGAAGGTTGGGCAAGCCAGTAACGTTGACAGGTGGGGCCATTTCAACGTTTAATTTCCAGAATACTTGAAATATCAAAGCAGGGAGATTCTGGTGTACAAAAGCGTCGATCCGAAAGTCGATTTTCCCCAAATGGAAGAAAAAATTCTTCAATTTTGGAACGAAAAAAAGATCTTTGAGCGCTCGATCACTCAAAGAAAAGGAGCCGAGGAATTTGTTTTCTATGACGGACCTCCCTTTGCCACAGGGTTGCCGCATTTTGGACATTTTGTACCTGGAACCATCAAAGACGTCATTCCACGCTTTCAAACTATGAAAGGCAAACTGGTTGAACGTCGGTTTGGCTGGGATTGCCATGGTTTGCCTGTAGAAAATTTGATTGAAAAAGAATTGGGGCTGAACTCCAAAACAGATATTGAACGCTATGGGGAAGTTCAATTTCTTGAAGCTTGCCGAGCTTCGGTTCTGCGTTATGTTAAAGAGTGGCGCACCATCATGTCGCGGGCTGGCCGCTGGGTAGATTTTGATCATGACTATAAGACCATGGACACCGACTATATGGAGACCATCTGGTGGGTCATGAAAAGCCTTTGGGAAAAAGGTTTACTCTATGAAGGGTATTACATCCTGCCCTATTGCCCTCGTTGCTCCACGGTTTTATCGAATCATGAGTTAAACTTAGGGGGCTACAAAGACGTCCATGACCCCGCAATCACCGTCAAATTTCGCCTGAGAGACGACCCCAAGGCCTACTTCTTAGCCTGGACCACCACTCCTTGGACTCTCCCTTCTAACTTAGCGTTATCGTTAGGGCCGAATATTCAGTACGTCCGAGTTCGTGACGGAGAAGAAGAGTTCATTCTGGCAGAAAGCCGCTTAGGAGCCTATTACAAGAATCCTGAAGAGGTAGAGATCCTTTGGCGAAAACCTGGAAAAGAACTCGGTGACATTTATTATGAACCCCTGTTTCCTTACTTTAAAGATAATCCCGGTGCCTTCAGAACGTTTGTTGGGGATCACGTCACCGACTCGGATGGGACGGGAATCGTTCATACAGCCCCAGGATTTGGTGAAGATGACTACCGAATTTTACAAGGTTCGGGCATTACAACGGTAGTCCCGATAGATGCCGAAGGACGCTTTACCGCCGAGGTACCGGATTTTCAGGGTCTGTTTGTCAAAGACGCAGACAAGCCAATTATGGAAAGGCTCAAGGCTGAAGGCAAACTGGTCAAACGTGAACAAATTCTTCACGCCTACCCTCATTGCTGGCGCTGTTCTAGTCCCCTCATTTATCGGGCTATATCCAGCTGGTTTGTCAAAGTCACCGCAATTAAAGACAAAATGCTGGCGGCTAATGCCCAAATCAATTGGGTTCCGTCGCATATCCAAAACGGTCGCTTTGGCAAATGGTTAGAAAACGCTCGGGATTGGGCCGTGAGCCGTAATAGGTACTGGGGTAACCCCCTGCCGATTTGGCGTTGTGATTCCTGTGATCAAATCCACTGTGTAGGAAGCCGACAGGAACTCGAACAGCTTTCCGGTCAACGGCCAGAAGACTTGCACAAGAATTTTGTGGATGGTATCACGTGGCCGTGTCAGTGTGGCCAAGGAACTATGCACAGAATTCCCGAAGTTCTGGATTGTTGGTTTGAATCGGGAGCCATGCCCTACGGCCAAGTTCATTACCCCTTTGAAAATAAAGAAAAATTCGAAAAACACTTTCCCGCCGATTTTATCAATGAAGGTCTCGACCAAACTCGAGGTTGGTTTTACACCTTGACCATTTTGGCGGCAGGTCTTTTTGATCGTCCAGCCTTTCAAAATTGTGTAGTCTCAGGTCTTGTTCTGGCAACCGATGGCAAGAAGATGTCGAAATCCTTGCGAAATTATACGGACCCCGCCTTGGTCATGGAACAATTTGGCGCCGATGCCCTGAGGCTCTTCCTCATGCTGTCAGGGGTCACCAAGGCCGATGATCTTCGGTATTCGGACGAGGGAGTTCGCGATGTTCTTAGAGAAATCTTGCTTCCCCTTTGGAACGCCTATAGTTTTTTTGTAACTTACGCGAATATTGACCAAGCTCAACCAACAGGACATTTCGAGAACCCTGCGAACCCCTTAGACGGTTGGATACTTTCTGAACTCGAAAAGCTGACCGAAGCCGTCACCCTGGAGTTGGACCGGTACGAAGTCACCAAAGCGGCCGAGGCCTTAGTAGCCTTCTTAGACCTCTTAAATAACTGGTATATTCGCCGCTCTCGCCGCCGCTTTTGGAAAAGTCAAAGCGATACAGATAAAGCCGAAGCCTACGAAACGCTTTACCGCGTCCTCAAACGCTTTACCATGCTCTTTGCTCCCTTGATCCCCTTCACGTCCGAAGAAATCTGGCAAAACCTCAAATCCCCGAACGATCCTGAATCTGTCCATTTGGCGGATTGGCCCCAAGCAGAAACAGCTCGTCGCCGACCGGAACTGGAAGCGAAAATGGCCATTTCTCGTCAAGCTGTTTCTTTGGGTCGGGCACTTCGCAACACGCATAACCTCAAAAATCGCCAACCCTTGAAAGCAGTACATTTAGTCACTCGTGACGAAAAGGTCAAAGCGATTCTCAAAGAGATGGAAGACCTGATTCGCGAAGAACTCAATGTGAAAGAAGTCCTTTTCCAAGCTAATGAAGAAAATTTGGTGGAGTACTCCGCCAAAGCAAACTTTAAAGTTTTGGGAAAAACTTTAGGTTCAGCAATGAAGCCTGTTTCTGCCAAAATCGAAACTCTCTCGCCGGAACAAATTTTATCCTTACTGGCGGGAGGCACTTTTCAATGGGAGATGGAAGGAAAATCCTTAGAAATTACTCAAGAGTCAATTTTGGTGATTCGAAAAGAAAAAGCGAACCTTAAAGTGATCAATGAAGGGAACCTCACTTTAGCGTTAGACGCCGAGGTGACCCCCGAACTGAAGGGTGAAGGTCATGTCCGCGACCTCATTCGTGCGATTCAGAATGCTCGAAAAGAGGCCGGCCTTGACGTCTCAGATCGGATTCACCTCACACTGGGAGGCAGTAAGGTTATTCAAGACGCTTTGAAAATTTTTGCCGATTATCTGACACAAGAAACCCTGACGGCCTCTTGGACCTGGAGTGACCAGGCCCTAGAAGGAGCGATTGAGACACAAAGCGACGAGGAGAAGCTGTGGTTCGTACTCAAAAAGGCATAAGTCGTTTCTTTTCCAGAACGCTTGTCTTTCTTACGGTACTTTTTGCTTCGTGTGCTACAGTTCCGCCTGCAGGACAAAGTCCCGCTTATCCGGCTGGCTATTTAAGGGCATCCCCACTTTGGGGTCGGCTCCAGCTGGCCGCTTCACCTCGTTTGAAGGAAGCTCTTGCTCAAAATGAAAGCCTCAAAGATGTCGTCAACCGAGCCCAATCGCTTTGGTTTTCCGTTCATCTTGCAGGACTTCACCCTCAAAGCTGGGTCCTCATCGCCCAGGGGGATTATCCCAAGGGACTTGTTGGCTTGGTTTTAGATACGAAACCTCATTGGGTACAAGAAAAGAAAACAGTTCCCCAGTGGTTTGATCAAAAAGTTGGACTCTGGGTTTTTCTCCCTGAAGACGGTTTAGTGGCAGCCTCTTCCGAATCCTTTACTCCAGAACGTGCTACTTGGTCACCAGAAGTTTTTCGGCAAGTTCCCTGGCCTCAAGTTCACGGAAGCGGCCTTTATCTTGAGGTCCAAGAGCCGGCAAAACTTTTATTTGGTGAAAAAGGAGCTCGTCTTTTCCCCATCGAAAAGCTCATTCTTCGTTTAAAGGCCGAAGAAAATGACTGGTCAGGACCTCTTGAGCTTCAGTTTAAGGACAAACAGGCAGCTGAGGGCTCTTTGTTCTTATTGAAACTATGGACAGCTTCCCAGCGCTTGGGCGTGTCTGAAGCCCCCAACCCCCTGTTAAGTTTCTTGAACAAGGTAACCTGGTCGGTCCAAGACCATAGCGTCTGGGGGACTCCTGTAACGGTACCGTATACTGTGGTGGAACAGTTTGTGAATAAGTTAACTGCCAAGAAAGGAACACCATGAAAGTAGGGATCATCGACTACAATGCCGGCAACCTGCGAAGCGTTGACTTGGCACTCAAACATTTGGGGTTAGATGCTTTTGTTTCGGATAACCCCCGTGAACTCGAGAAGGCCGATCGATTAGTTTTTCCCGGAGACGGACACGCGGCAACCAGCATGCAAAACTTAAAAGAAAGAGGCTTAGATGAGCTTTTAGTGCAATTTTTTCAACGTGGCCGACCTATTCTAGGAATATGCGTAGGAAGTCAGATTGTATTAGAGTCGAGTGACGAAACTGTTTTAGGTCAAACCGAGCCAACCCGCTGTTTAGGCCTCGTCCAAGGCGCCTGCCATCGACTGGACGGCCATAGTTCCTTGGGTACGCTCAAAGTTCCTCATATGGGCTGGAATGCCGTTCACTTTCCTAACCCCTCCCACCCCCTCCTTCTGGGTATTCCCTCTGGGACAGACTTTTACTTTGTTCATTCCTATTACACCGAAGTCACTGAACGCTCCACCATCTTGGGACGCACGGAGTACGGCAAAGAGTTCACCACTGGTTTTGTCAAAGATGCCCTAGCCGCCTGGCAATTTCACCCCGAGAAATCCGGCGAATGGGGTCTCAAACTGGTCGCCAATTTCTTTCAATGGAGGCCCTAATGCTGAAAAAACGTGTCATCATCTGCTTGGATGTGAAAGAAGGGAAAACCACCAAAGGGATTAAGTTTCAAGACAATGTCGACTTAGGAGACCCCGTGGCCATGGCGGAAGCGTATTACCGGCAAGGGGTTGATGAATTGGTTTTTTACGATATCACAGCTAGTGCAGAAAAGCGTGGCATCATGCTGGATGTTGTCGCCCGTGTCGCCGAAAAGATTTTTATTCCCTTCTGCGTGGGTGGTGGCTTAGCCACAACAGAAGATATCCGAAAAGTGATCAATGCCGGGGCAGAAAAGGTCAGCCTCAATTCTCCAGCTGTCAAAAATCCAGAACTTATCCGTGAAGCGGCTCGTCTCTATGGCAGTCAAAGCGTTGTCCTTGGTATGGATGCTCTAGCAGACCCTCAACTCCCCTCGGGGTATCGTGTCGTCATCAACGGGGGTCGTACTCCGACTGACTGGGATGCACTGGAATGGGCCTTACGAGCTCAAAGTTTAGGGGCCGGAGAAATTGTTCTCAATTCCATTGATGCCGATGGAACGAAAGCTGGCTACGAACTCCCCTTAACTCGTTTAATCTCGTCTCGGGTCAGTATCCCAGTCGTTGCCTCGGGGGGTGCCGGTACTCCAGAACACTTGCGAGAGGTCTTGCAGGAAGGTCAAGCAGATGCGGCCTTAGTGGCGTCTATGGTGCATTACGGGACCTATACCGTTCGGCAAATCAAAGACTACTTGCGAGAACACAACACCCCAGTACGGGAAGCTTAACTGAGCTGAGGGGGCCGTGGGGCTAAGGTTAGTTTCCATACTGACCTTTCACTTTGTTGTGTTTCAACAACAAAGGCCCCCCCCAGTTGTTCGGCGATGGCTTTCCATTCCGTTTGATACAAAGGTTTGACGGGAAAGGGGGACTCCAAGCGCAACTCACGAGGGTCATCTGATAAGCGAAGAATACCTGGGCTACGTCCACTGCGTCGCGGGGTGTCTAATTCAGCAGCTCCAATGATATCGACTACCAAAATGGCCCAAGAGAAAACCTCGCTAAGACGGAGGCGAACCGGAACAGCCCAAAACTCCCAGTCGGCTTCAACACAAGAGCGGAGTAATAGGGCAAAATCGCAGGTATCAGCCGGAGTTTGATGTCCCACGAAGCGGATGACACGAGATAAGGCCTCAGAAAGACGACTATACCTCAGGCTAACTTCCCCTTGACCTGGTCCAGCAGTTGATCCTGTTGTTAAAAACCTCAAAACATCTAAGCCATTGGCAACCGAAGAAAAGGGACCTAAGACTGTCGGAGACCCCACCGAAACTAGCTCATCATTTTTCTCTTCAAGATCTTGAATAAGGGTTAAGTTATCCAGAGCTGCCCGAAAATTTTGTAAGATAAGGCGAGAGACTCCTCGTTCGTATTTTCCCCATGACAAAGGAATTTCCCAGAAGAAGAGAAAACCTTGGCCTCCATGTGTTTCAAAGTATAAGGCCAGTGCCCTTTCTGTTTCTTGTAACTCATGATGATCCCAAGCTTTCAGAATTAAAGCCACTTCCTCTTCTTGAACAAAGGGTAAAAGATCGGGGGCTCCTTCAGACGGAAAGCGTCCCGTTCCTGTCACCAAGGGCCATCGTTTTCCGTCATTACGACAAAGGAACGTTGCCAAAGAAACACCTGGAAAAAGCTCCCTAAGTCTGAGCAAAAGTAACCGGAGCAAGGACATCCAATCTCGGACT
>JAJXWL010000042.1 GCA_021781625.1 bacterium | reverse complement strand
GCCAAACTTAGCCGGTTAGGGGTGACTGTATTGATGCCTCGCTTAGAAGAAGGTAAAGCCAAGCTTGCGACAGAAGAAGAAGTTTTACGGGCTGTGATTACCCGCCTTAACGAAGTCAAAGCCAAGGCGACATCGGGGGATTGGGCGGGTAAAACCGTACTGATTACCGCAGGACGAACTGCCGAACCCCTGGACACGGTACGGACGCTTTCGAATAACTCCTCGGGCCGGATGGGAATTGCTTTGGCGCAAGCGGCCTTACAACGTGGTGCGAAGGTGCTTTTGGTGGCCGGTAAGCTTGCGGTAGAAGTACCTGAAAATGTAGAAGTGTTTCCCGCCGAGACCGCGAAAGCCATGTACGACACCTGTCAGCACTTATTGACGACCCGTAAAGTCGACGTGATGTTGGCCGCAGCGGCGGTAGGAGATTGGCAGGTTGAAACACCCGTTTCGTACAAAGTCCCCACCGATCGGAGTTGGACTTTAACTTTGGTACCGACGCCCAAAATCATTGACCAAGTAAAAACCTGGTCGCCTGCAACCTATTTATGTGCGTTTCGGGCGCAAACTGGGCTCAATGCCGAACAGCTGGGACAAGATGCCGTTCAGCGCTTGCATAAGGCCCGTGCCGACCTGATTGCCGCTAATGATACGGGTAAGCCGGGAACTGGCTTTGAGGCTTTAGACAATGCGTTTCAAGTCTGGGGTACTGAGGGTCTGATTGCCGACCTTCCTCGTCAAGATAAGAGGGGAATTGCTGACAAACTTCTAGACATTATTCGCAAAAGGCTGTAATCTATAAAACCGGATTCAATCCCGAATTTCATCTCAGGTAAAGGACGGATCATGAAAAAGTTTCGACCGATTGACCGCATGAGCGCCAGTCTCCCTACGATTCGCCGGCTCCCTGCCTATCTTCAAGTTGTTCGTCAAGCAGAAGTTGATGGGGTAGTAGTAATCTCGGGGACCACGATCGCCCAAGAATTGGAATTGGAACCCATTCAGGTTCGTAAGGATCTGGCGGTAACAGGAATCATTGGTAAACCGCGGGTAGGCTATGTCGTTAAAGATCTGATTACGGCCTTGGAGCATTTCTTACGTTGGGATGTAACCCACAATGCGGTTGTCATCGGGGCTGGTCATTTAGGAACCGCTCTGTTAGGACATACTGAATTTCGTAAAAATGGGTTAAACGTTGTTGCAGCTTTTGATGCCGATGCGGCAAAAGTCGGAAAGCGGTTTCATGGTATTGAAGTATTTTCCATCGATGATATTTCCACCTACCTCCCTTCCCATGGCGTTACTTTGGCAATTTTGACCATACCCGCACATGTGGCCCAAGATATTTGCAATAAGGTTATAGAAGCTGGTGTCAAATCCATTTGGAACTTTACCAGTGTTAAACTGAAAGTTCCTGAGGGCCAAACCGGTGTCTTGATTCAGAAAGAAGATCTTTCCTCGGGTTATGCTGTGCTTTCGGTGCGGGCCTAATTCTTCGGCATGGAAAAAGGTGCCGTTGTAGCTTTCTCGGTCAAAGGCCAGCCTAGGCTGGCTGTGGTTGAAGGCTTAGAAGGTAAACAAAGTCTGAAGGTCACGGATATTTTAGGGAATTCTTCTGTGGTTGCCCTCCGTGACTTGGAATTTTCTTCCATTGAGTATCGAGTTCAAGATTTAAAACTTTCTTCCGCCCTTACCTTAGCGTCATGGCTGGCTAAATCCGAAGAACGCCTGCAAACCGTTGATCTGAAGTCTGTCTGGGAACTCCTTTCGGCCGATTCAATTCGTACAGCTACACTCGAAGACCTGGGGGGATGGCTATGGGATACCTTAGACGGCCCCGGAGCCTACGCGTTATACCGTAGCTTAAAAGCAGACCGGATTTACTTCAAAGAAAAAGGAAAGAGCTGGGAAGTTCGTACAGCCGATCAAGTCGCCGAAGCCGAAAAACAAGTGGCCGCTTTGGCTGCGAAAGAGCAAGTTCAAGCCGAGCTTCGACAACGGCTCACCGAAAAACTGGCACACCCGGATATTCCCCTGACCCCCGAAGAAGAGCATCGTCTTCAAGCCGTTCAGGCCTTTGCCCTGTTCGAAGAAGAAGCACCGGGAAAAAATGTTGCGATGGAACTCTTGGGTCTACTCAATCGACCCAAAACTCCAGAAGGTGCCTTTCAACTTTTGGTGGCACTTGGCCTTTGGTCCCGTCACCAAAACCTCCCTTTGCTCCGTTCGGCTCGGCCCTTAGGTTTTTCGGCTGAACATTATGCTGAAGCTCAACGTCTGTGTGAACTCAGGTTAGACCTTGCGGGCCGAAAAGATTTTACAAACCAATATGTGGTGACCATTGACGATGAAACCACCACCGAAATTGATGATGGTCTAGCCGTGGATTTCACGGGCTCAGAACCTACCTATTGGATCCATATTGCCGACCCTGCCGCATGGATAACCGAGGGCTCCCTCTTGGACCGTGAGGCCCGTCAACGCGGAGCAACCTTGTACCTTCCTGATGGCAGGTACGCGATGTTCCCTGAACTTCTAGCCGAAGGACCTTTCAGTTTGCGGGTCGGCGAAAAGGTTCCCGCCCTGTCGTTTGCCTGCCGGTTGGACGGTGAGGGTCAGCTATCGTCGTACGAAGTTCATCTTGGACTGATCCAGCCCCGGGAACGTCTTAGTTATGTGCAAGCACAACAGCTTTTAAGTGAAACACAAGAACCTCAAATCCCCACAGCCAAGTTATTGCTAACCTTGGATGAAGCGGCTCGGCGGCGCGAGGCTTGGCGTCAACGTCAAGGTGCCATTAGTATCAACTTACCCGAAAGCCACGTCCATGTGGATTTAGCCCACGATTCCGTTGAGGTCGGCGTCTACCCCCCGCTCCACACCCGCGATTTGGTTGCTGAATTTATGATTTTGGCAGGAGAAGCTTGTGCCCGCTGGTTTCAAGACCGCCAGGTACCTGTGCTGTACCGGTTTCAACCGCCTTCAGAAAACCCACCAGATTTATCCGTGATACCCGCAGGACCTGCCCGTGAGTTTGCTAAGATTCTTTCCATGAGCCGTTCCGGCCAAAGCCTTACCGTACAGCCGCACACCGGCTTAGGTCTTTCCGCGTACGTGCAAGCGACCTCTCCTATTCGACGCTATAGCGATTTGGCTGTTCACCGTCAAATCCACGCGGTCTTAGAAGGTCTGCCAGTTCGAGACGGGGTAGCCTGGGAGACATTGGGGGCAGAACTAGATCCCTTGGCCTCGGGAGCCTCTAAGTTGGAGCGCCTGACCGATCGTTACTGGATTATCGAGTACTTGAGACGGCAAAAAGGGAAAGTTTGGGAGGCCATTGTTATTGGTTGGTTCCGCGAGGATGACCGTCAAGCGCAGATCCTTCTTACAGAAACTGGTCTTCGCACCGTGGTCAAACTCGCCAAAAGCCACGCCTTGGGCGAAACGCTCCAGCTGAAAGTTGCGTCGGCAGACCCCCGAAAAGATCTCTTGACGTTTCAAGAAGCGTAAAGTCATGACCGATTTGCAGTCTTCAAGACCTATTTGCAGGCCTATGAGGGCCTGCCTTCATTAATCTTCTAATACCAAGCGAATATGCCCGTGGTAATGCTCGTCCCGAATCTTACGGATATCGGGGCTAGCAAGGTAATCGTCAAAACTCATACGGCGGTCGATGACACCGGCTGGTGTAAACTCAATGATCCGGTTGGCAACAGTAGAGTTAAGCTCATGGTCATGACTGGTAAATAGTAAAACTTGATCAAAGTCGGTCATCGCTGAGTTTAGGGTGGTGATGGCTTCCAAATCCAGGTGGTTCGTGGGTTCATCCAGGATCAACACATTAGCCCCCGCCAGCATGAGCCGGCTCATCATACAGCGGACTTTCTCACCCCCGGACAAAACATTCACCGGTTTTAGGGCTTCGTCTCCCGAAAAGAGCATTCTGCCCAAAAAGCCTCTTAGATAAGTTTCGTCCTTTTCTTTACTGTATTGAGCTAGCCAATCGACGAGGTTGAGTTCGGTCTGAAAGTAGCGGCTGGAATCTTTGGGGATATACGCTTTGGTAATGGTTTGACCCCATTCAATGCCCCCGGCATCGGGTTCCATTTCACCGCCTAAAATTTCAAAAAGCACCGATTTTTTTTGCGCATCGCCTAGAAAGGCAATTTTATCGCCGGGTTCAATGGTTAAATCGAAATTCTGAAGAACCTGTTGCTCTTCGATAACCTTCGAGAGCCCTTTGACCGAGGCAATAACACGGCCGCAGTCGCGTTCTGCTTTAAAGCCGATGTAGGGAAATTTGCGGCTTGAGGGTTTTAAAGAATCCAAGTCGAGTTTATCGAGTAGCTTTTGCCGACTTGTCGCCTGTCGAGCCTTTGAAGCATTCGAAGCAAACCGTTGAATAAATGCCTTAAGTTCCGCCGCTTTTTCTTCAGAACGGCGTTTTTCTTCTTTCTTTTGACGGTTTAACAGCTGACTCATCTGATACCAAAAGTCGTAGTTCCCCACGTACAAGGTGATCGCGCCAAAATCGATGTCCGCGATGTGAGTACAAACCTGGTTTAAAAAGTGACGGTCGTGTGAAACGACAATCACGGTATTGGGGAACTTTTCGAGAAAGTCTTGCAACCAGTGAATCGATTCGAGGTCCAAGTGGTTGGTGGGTTCGTCCAACAGCAGAACATCTGGGTTTCCAAAAAGAGCTTGTGCCAAAAGCACTCGAACCTTTTCGCCGCCTTCCAAGTCTTTCATCATCTTTTGGTGGTACTTTTCGCTGATACCCAGACCATCTAAAAGAGTGCCAGCCTCACTTTCGGCTTCCCAGCCGCCCATCTCGGCAAACTCACCTTCCAGTTCCGCTACGCGAATCCCTTCGTCGTCGGTCATATTCTCTTTGGCATAGAGGGCTTCGCGCTCTTGCATGACCTTCCAAAGCTTTTCATAACCTAAAATGACGGTTTGTAATACCGTATATTCATCGTAAGCAAATTGGTCTTGTTTAAGAACCGCAAGGCGGGCCTTGCTGGGAATCTGAACTTCGCCGGTATCTGGCTCAATTTCTCCGGAGAGAATTTTGACAAAAGTAGACTTACCTGCGCCGTTGGCACCAATTAAACCGTAACAGTTGCCAGGGGTAAACTTTAAGTTGACTTCTTTGAACAGGGTGCGCTTGCCGTAGGCCAGCGAAACATTATTGACCGTAATCATAAGTTGTCATTGTAGCCATCGACTATGATGTGTCAACCTATCCGCTTGTCCCGACGCGGGGGCTTTGGATATGTTATGAGGATGAGCAACGAGCAAGGCAAGCCGTATGTTGACCTACGTCAGGTGACAGCGGGCGATTATCGGCGTAAGGTTCTTTGGGATCTGACGTGGACGTGGAATCCAGGAGAAGTCTGGGCGGTTACCGGCACCAACGGGGCAGGGAAATCTGCTTTAGCCGCTTTGTTAACCGGTGAATTGCTGGTTTATAAGGGAACCTGTCAGGTTGACTCCCGCCTTCACCCTGAAGCTTGGATTGGGTTTGAGCCCCAACGCCGCAAGTTAGAACAAGAGCGGAAAGAAGACCTTTCGGACGTGAGCGAACGGCCAGATTCCGGAACAACAGCCTTAACTTTCACAGGGTCAGCTGAACTTTTGGCCCAAGTCGGCTTGGCTGGTAAAGAAGAGCGCGGTTTGAAGCAACTTTCCTCCGGGGAATTACGACGTGCCTTTTTAGCCCGTGCTTGGAAGGAGCCCTTTTGGATTCTCGATGAACCGTACGAAGGCTTGGATGCCGAAGCCCAGCGTCTGTGGATCGAACGGGTCGATGATCGTTTAATTCAAGGCTTTCCTATTTTATTTCTGAGCCGACGGCTCGAGGATTTTCCTCATGGAATCACCCATGTTTGGGCTTTGCAAGACGGTAAAACGGTCTATCAAGGCCCTCGTAGTGGGTGGAACCCGCCCTTGGAACGTGCCGAGTCCCAGAAGGTGTCTGTGCCGGAAACTTTACCCGGAAGTGCGGCTGACGAGGCTAAACGCAGGGAACCCCCTGTACTTGACTTCCAACAGGTCACAGCCGGGTACGGCGAACTCGTCATCCTTAACAATTTTACTTGGACTGTTCATTCGGGAGAGCGTTGGTTGGTTCGTGGTCCCAATGGCTGTGGAAAAAGCACCCTTCTCAGCCTGATTTCTGGCGATCATCCCCAAGCGTTTCAAGCGGGTCTTAAGATCTTTGGAAAAAATCGAGGAGCGGAGTTAACCTGGGCAGAACTCAGAAGGCGAAGTGTCCACCTTTCGAATATCGTTCACCAACGCTTCCGAGATTTATGGTTTACCACGCTCTTAGAAGTGGTGGTGGCTGGCTTTCAAGACGCGGTACGGCCGGTCAAAGAACCGACTTGGGAACAGCTCAAGGTTGCTCGAGAGCTTTTAGCCTCCATGGACCTGTCCGAACACGCCAGCACCTTGTGGGAAGACCTTTCGTGGGGCTGGCAGCGACTGGGGCTTTTAGCCCGCTCGTTGGTTACCAATCCTGACCTCTTGCTGTTGGATGAACCCTGTCAGGGGCTGGATTCTCATGCCGAAGCCCTGTTTCAGCAAGCTTTGGTCCGTGAAGCGGTCACCAGAAAAACAACTGTGTTATACGTCACACACCGTCCTGAAGAACGTCCCTTTGGCGACTTTCAGGTGCTCGACTTAGGGACTCTCTACGGCAAAGCATAAGCCTGAAGTTGGGTTGAGGACGCACCAAGCTGACACATTAGCAACAGACCTTGCTTTTGCTGGGGTCCAGGAGCCACCCAAAGTGGGGTCAAGCTGGCCGGATCACCTAAGGGCTTTAAGTTGAGTCCAGGTGACCAGTCACCTTCCCAGCGGTACAACTCGAGCGTATTGGGCCCTTGCGCTAAAGCATATAAAGTTGAACCTTGGCCCGCAATCGACCAAGTCGCCGCCGGGGTGGGTAGGGGGATAACCTGCCAACCTAGGTTTTGACGGTATTGGTAAAGGTGCCAACGTGCAGTGGTGTCGGTCATCAGGGCCCAAAGAGATTGTTTTGTCGTGACCACATGGCCCCAAGAGGAATGGTCCGATTGCGGAAGGCTGGTATCTGTCCAGTAGCGGTCCTGCTGAACCAACCAAAGACGATCATGGCCGGCGGTGTCCTGGGAAAGCAGGGCCAGTTGATCTTTCCATAAGCTGGCTGAAACGTAAGGGCCTGCTAAAGGGGCTTCGACGGCGGGGGCATGAAGCCATTCTCCTTCCCATTTGAGTATAGATAGTCCAGAGGAGCTGTTTCCAATTAAGTAGGGTCGACCTTGTGTCGTGAGGGCCAAAGGGGGGGCTAGGGGAGTCGGTACCTCAACCCAGCCTAAGGTATTCCAAACCCGAGTCTCGACATCCTTTGTCGTTGTAAACACCAAGAGGGGGTGTCCTTGAGTCGTCACGCTCAGTTGGGCTGAGGTGATCACCCCCGAATGCGCTTTGAGAACACCACCCAGGGGAGCTCCCAGGGACGAAAGCAGGGTAATTTGACTTCCATCACTCGAGACCAGGGCAAGCACCAGACTACCGTCTGAAAGTTGAACCGCGCAAACCTGCGAGGCTGGACTAGGGAGAGTTTGTTGCCAAAGCAACCGAAGCGGCCTTTGGGCTGAAGAATCATCGGTGAGTCGGTTTTGCAAAATTTGACCGAGGTCAGCAAACTCACTAGAGGACATCTTGACTTGCAGGGTTTGTGTGGTTTGGGCTTGGGCTCGAAGCGAAAAGAAATAACTTTGGCCACCGGTCAAAGCGGTCTGAAACCAGGGGTCAAGTCCACCCTGCAAATTGCGGTTGGAAGCGATCAAAGTTAGCCTTCCCGAAACGGGATCAGCTTGAAAGATCGACATTTCTATGAGAGGTGCTGTGGAGAGAAAATCCCAGCGGTATGTCCCCGATTGGGCTACGCGAAACTGCTTTTCGGCGGGGATCTGAGGGGGAAAGTTCCAAACCTGTGGAAGCTTGAGTATTTGAGCTGAGACTGTGAAAGCCAAAGTTCCTAAGGCCAGACAAAAGAGAAAACGTTTCATCAAGACCTCCAGTGGGGAAACATTTGATCAAGCCGCTGGTGAGCTCGTTTGCGGTGAGCTTGTGCGGCTTGTTGCCAGCGGTAAAAGCGTGAGGAGGTAAAGTTAGGTTTGGCACGGGCTTCACGAGGACCTAATACCCCCACGCCTGTATGCTCTTGAAGCTTAGTGGCAACTTTATCCAAAGTTGACCAAAACGGAACTTCGAGTGAGGGGAGGTAGGAATTGGGTTCCACAGCCTCTTCCAACCACGCTGACTTATTATAAGGAGTGATTCCCCCAAGGATAAATTCCCGCAGACGTTCTTCGGAGGGGCGTCCTCGCCTTAGCTGGATCATTTGGTTCAGTTCGTCCAGAACCGCGCTTTCTTCCGCTTGAAAATCTTTGCCTGTCCAGACGCAAAGGTAGCGGAACACCTTGCGGGAGGCTTCGATAAAGCGATCAACATTGTTCACTTTTGGTGAGAGTAAGCGAGGGTCCTCCCAGACACTAAGCCATTCATCGGGAGCTTTTAGCGCTTGGGCATGACCTCCAGGCGGTATAAAAGAGTTGACGAAATTGGAGTTGACTATATTGGAGTCTGCCAAGGCACTTCCCACTTGCGGCAGATAAAGTCGGTTCCAGTCATCGATGGGGGCAATAAAGTTTTGGTGTGCCCAGGTGTCGGCATAAGCATGGAGGGCAATACCAATACCCAGAGGATCGTTTTCACGAAACGCATCCACAAGTAACGCTTTGGCAAGGGGACTATTCGGGCGGACATCCCAAGGATTCGTTTTGCCGTCTTTTCGAACACTGAGCTGTTCGCCAGGTCCCACAGGTAAAAAATGAAAGGGGATCAAGATCTCGTTTAAAACAGAAGGGTCAATGACATTGTAGTTTTGCGTTGCCTGAGTAAAAAGGGGCTCACCAAGACCTGTGATCTTCCAGGGGGTCAAGTTGTTATCAACAAACTGACTAGAGTAGGCGATTTCTTCGGCGGTTTGCGAGTTCAATCCCGCCTTGACGGCCAAAAAGGCCACCGTATAATAATGAAACTCGGAGTTCACGTGCGCGTATACCACCTGCCATCAAAAGTTGAAGGTCTGTTATTCGATATGGATATGACCTTATACCGACATGAAGACTATTATAAGTCCCAAATCAAAAATCAAGTTCTTCTTTTAGCCCAAGAAGAGCAAATTCCCTTACCAGAGCTGGAAGAGCTCTTAGAACGCTGGAAGTTGAACTGGGCCGCTACTCATGATGGTCATCAGCCTAGTTTTGGGAACACTCTTTTGGGGGCTTTAGGTATACCCATTGAACGAAGCGTGGATCTTCGTCGGCGAGCCATTCGTCCCGAAGACTACCTTAAACCCGATGCCCAATTAGCTGAAACCTTAGAAAGGTTGTCACAACGTTTTCGCCTCGTTCTTGTCACGAATAACCCCGCAGACATTGCCTTACGAACCTTAAATGTTTTAGGGGTTCAAAGATTTTTTCCTCAAATTATCGGTTTGGATGAAGCTGGCGAATCTAAGCCAGCCCCCCAAGCATTTCGGTTGGGTCTTCAAGCCTTGGGTACTGCTTCAGAAAATACTGTTTCTATTGGGGACCGGTATGCAGTGGATTTAGCTGTACCCCTATCGTGGGGTTGGGGCGGGGTATTAGTCGAGTCTATGGAAGACGTGTACGCATTACCGCAGATTTTTCGTTAAAAGTGGAGCTGACTTTAAACCGGGTAATCGTAGTAGACCCATTGCTTGGCCAAGCCTTGAAAGCCAGCTTGGTTGACGCGGTCAAGGTTCTTTTCCCAATCATCGCCGTAATGCATTAACATCATTTTATCTTTGACATCCTCGGGAAGAGTTTTTAGCTCGTCAATAGAGGCATGAACACCCCCCGGTGGGAAAAACTGGCAATCTTGAAAGATGGTTGTCAATTCAAATTTATTGTTGAAGCTTTCCACAAGGTCTCGGTCAAATTTGGTGTCTCCGGTAAAGAGAATATGATTATCGATTAATAGGCCTGTGCTCCAAAAGCTATCTTGCCATGATTTAGATTCACCGGGAATATGCATAGTTCGGAAGGCCTTGATATTGATGCTTCCCACATCGAACTCGTAGGTTTCGCGAGGAAAATCGGGCAACCAGCGCGGATGGTGAATTGTCCACATATCGCCGAAGGTAAGGTTTTTGCCGCCGTGGACTTCATTGTAAGCCGTACCTCCGCGAAGCGACATGTCCCACAAAAGGTGTTCATAGACTTCGGTTATGTAAATATTCGGCCGAGTATTGGTACCGTAACGAGCCACCAGCATAACTTCTTCAAGACCACCTACATGATCGGCATGAGAATGGGTGACAAAGTAATTGCTGACATTGGCAATGGGTAAACCCAATTCAAAAAAAGCTTGAGGCGCCTTTGTTCCACAGTCAACTAGCAGATGATCTTGACCTTTTATAATAAGGAGATTGGTCTGGTACTGGCGTTTAGAAAAAGCACTACCTACACCTACAAAAAACAAACTTAAATGGCCGTCATTCGTCAAAGACAGCTTTTTATCCGTCAACTCGCGGACTGTAAAGGCGTGGGTAGACTCCACTTTTTTCATACTTGCACTTTCCATCAGAATGTTTCTTTCAAGGTAGTTTTACCTTCGTTCAAAATTACTATAATTCGACCTGAATAGAATATCAACAAGAAAAGCTCAAAATCCACTTCTTGCGGTATGAATCAGGGCGATTTACAATAGAAGTATAGGGGAGGCTTGCTATGAAACCGGATAAAAAGCTCCAATTTGTCGAGATTTTGCGAATTGAGATGGAAGATTTGAAGAAGGATATTGAATTGCTGATTTCCGAAGCGGAGAAAGCGCGGGTCGTTGAGCGCATCAGTAATTATGTCTTTATGGAGAATCTTTCTATCTTTCGCGATGAAATCGTTGCCGTGGATTCTCTCGAAGCCTTTTTAGAGGCTTCTTGCATCAATGGCTGTATGGACGTAGATGAC
>JAJXWL010000041.1 GCA_021781625.1 bacterium | reverse complement strand
GATAACAGGGATTTCGGTGGTAGACTGTTGTGCTCGAAAGCCGTTCAAACTGGACACAAGTGAGATGACAATCCCAAACACTAAACTTTTAACAACGCTCAGGGCCACCGCATTGGGCGTTAACTGAGCCATCAATTGAGAAAAATATTCGCTAGCCGGAATGGGGTGAATAAACTGCGCGACCAGGTAACTGGCTGCCAGACCGCTCAAGTTAAAATACAGGTTGAGGGCCATCATAGATAAAGTCACCCCTAAAAAACGGGGCACGACCAAATAGGAAATAGGGTTAATTCCTACAGCTAAATAGGCTTCAATTTCGTGGGTCACCACCATGGAAGACAGCTCAGTAGCGATAGCTACCCCTGACCGCGCCATGACGATAAAGGCTGTCAGCAAAGGCCCGAGTTCGCGAGTGATAACCGTAATCAGGATGGTATAAACCAGGTTGGTCGAAACGGCGGCAGGAATTTGATTGCCATAAAAGATAATCACGGTCCCCAAGGACACGGCGATTAAGGTGATGATAAAGAGGGCATTCACTCCCGTGAAGAGAATTTGCATCACCAGAACTTGTGTCCCCACCTTGGACCGGGAGCGAAAGTGAAAAGTTTCTAAAAGAACATTCCAAAAGAACCCAAACGCATAAAAAAGGTTGGCGGTCAATTCAAAGACAGACTTACCCCAGCGTAAGAGAAAATTCTGGCTCAATGGCACACCCCCGATTCTACAGCAAAGAGTTGCTCATAAAACCGACACGAGATGGGCTGACGACCTGCCGTATGCCCTAGCACACGATCAGGCCGGTTTTCGCCATGAAAATCTGAGCCTGCTGAAACTTTGAGGTGTAATGAGGCCGCTAAAGCTTCGAGTCTTTGACAAGCTGCCGTGGTAGCAGAGGGGTGCCAAGCTTCTAAACCATCCAGACCTTGGTCTTTCCAGACGCTTAACTGTTCTTTCAGCGCCTCCCAGGACAACCCTAAGGAAAAAGGATGGGCAACCACGGCAACTCCCCCGGCCCGATGAATGAGCTCTAAAGCTTGGCCTAGCTCAAGACCAGCCTTGGGTTCATAAAACAGCTTTCCCCGCCCTAAGAAGTGCGTAAAAGCGTCTTGAATGGTTTTGACTTTACCTCGATTGACCAGCCACCTTGCAAAGTGAGGACGACCGACAACTCCCCCTTGTGCGAGTTCTTCAATATCCTCAAAGTGGCCTTTGAGACCAGCTTCTTGCATTTTAGAAAAGATTTTTCGATTACGCTGTTCGCGAAGACTTTGTAAGAAAAGGACGGCGTCTTGAAACTCCCCCCCCCAGTTTTGTAAACCTAACCCTAGAAGGTGAAATTCCCCCGTATGCTGAATTTCCCACTCAATGCCGGGAACAAACGTTATACCGGCTTCCTGGCAAGCTTTTTGGGCCTCAGCCAGGCCTGCTGTGGTATCATGATCGGTAAGGGCTAGAACTGAAAGTCCCCGGCGTGCAGCCGTCTCCACCAGTTTGGTGGGACTTAGCCTACCGTCTGAAGCTGTGGAGTGGGAGTGGAGATCAATCATCAGAATTAGTGTAAAGAATTTTTCGCTGTGTTGACAGGGGGGGGACACCGAATTATTCTAAATTATGTCATCCTTTCTCCCGTAGGAGGTTGTGTGCCTAAGGCAACGCAGTTTAAAACCAATTCTGTCATTTACTTTCAGGGCGATTTGGGCGACAAGATTTTCATTCTCAAATCTGGAAAAGTCCTCTTGCGAAGCCAAGATATTGAGACTGGCGAAGAAATTAAAGAGTTAATAGCCACGGGCGAGTTCTTCGGGGTCAAGTCGGCTTTAGGAAAGTATCCTCGTGACGAAACAGCCTTAGTTCTTTCTGATGCGGAAGTGCTCTTGTTTAATGTTCCCGAGTTTGAACAATTGGTACTCTCGAACACCCGCATTATTATGAAGATGTTGAAGGTTTTTTCAAATCAGCTTCGTCTCATCCATGGAAAAGTTCAAAATCTCATTTCCAATTCAGAACAAGCCGATTCAGAAACTGGTTTGTACTCCATTGGCGAATACTATTTTAACAACCGGCAATATAAGCAAGCGGTCTACGCGTTTTCACGATATTTGACGTACTATCCCTCGGGTCGTTTTGCCATGAATGCTTCGAGCCATCTCGAACAAGCAGAAGGTGGAGTTGCTAAAACAGATTCCACAGCCATGTTTGCCGCCGCAGGAGCTAGTTCGTCACCCCCGAGTGATGTGCAATCGGCTAAAGGCTTTTTTGAAGCCGTTAGCTTGGCTAATCAAGAAAAATATGCCGATGCCTTGAAGATTTTTCAACGTTTAGTGGCTTCGAATTCAGATCCGGAACATAGTGCCAAGGCTGAATTTGAAGTTGGCCGTTGTTTGGTCATGACGTCACGCTTTGACGAAGCCATCCGTCACCTGACGGGGGTGATTCAAAAGTATCCCAAACACCCGGATTTAAAAGACGCCTTGTACTTTATAGGGCGGTCGTATCAAGGAAAAAACGATATCACTTGGGCCAGAAATTTTTATCAAAAAATTCTAGGTTTGGCCACAGAAGATGAACCCGTGGCGGTAAAAACCCGTCGGGCTCTGAGAGAATTAGAAGGTACACCATCGTGAGTTTGGACCTGTCGCTGTTTAATCGATTTGCCATTACCAAAAAGGCTGGGGAAATCATCTTTTGTGAGTTTGAACCGGGTGACGCGTTTTACCTCATTCAAAGTGGTAAAGTCAAAATCGTCAAAATTTTAGGTGAAATCGAGAAAACCATCGATATCCTTCAACCTGGGGAATTCTTCGGGGAAATGGCTCTGCTGGAAGAAGCTCCCCGAAGCGCCTCGGTCATCGCCATGACGGACGTTAAGCTCTTAGAGTTTAACAAGGCAAACTTCGAAATACTGATGCAAGGCAATCCTCAAATCGTTTTGAATCTGCTCAAGCTTTTTTCGAAAAGAATCTACGACCAAAAACGAAGGTTTTTAATTCTCAAATTAGATGACCTTCAAGCCAGGGTCGCGGATGTGTTCTTAATGCTGGATGAAACCAGCGGAAAAACGGCTGATCCCATGGATAATCAACGGATATTCCCCAATTCTGTGGAAGACATCGCCCATTGGGCTGGTCTTAGTGTGCAAAAGGTCAGTGAAGTTTTGAAACAATTTGCGAATCAACGCCGTGTTGAAGTCCAGCAAGGCAAAATTATTGTCCGCAACATTATGGATTTTACACGTTTTGTCAATTCAAAGCGTCAGAAATCCTAACACGCTGTTTAGAGGTGAAGGAGGGGGTATGCAGTACCGCAAACTAGGTCGAACGGGACTTCTCGTCAGTGAAATTGCGTATGGAAGTTGGTTAACCTTTGGGAATCAAGTGGAGCTGGATTCGGCAAAAAAGATTATCCAAAAAGCTTTTGATTTAGGGATCAACTACATCGACACAGCAGATGTCTATAATCGTGGTGAAGCTGAGAATTTGCTGGGTCAAATTCTCCCCGCAAAACGACGATCAGAATATATTGTGGCCACCAAAGGTTTCTGGCCGATGTCGGAAGCTGTCAATGACCGAGGGCTTTCTCGCAAACACATTTTTGATACTGTTCATGCGAGTTTGGACCGTTTAAAGTTGAACTATGTGGATTTGTGGTATTGTCACCGCTACGATCAGGAAACCCCACTGGGGGAAACCTTAGAGGCCATCGAAGACCTAATTCGCCAAGGAAAGATTTTATATTGGGGAACGAGTGAGTGGGAAGCTGATCAAATTGCCGAAGCCTGGGCCTTGTGCGAAGCCAAAGGTTGGCATAAACCTGTGGTGAATCAGCCTTACTATTCTTTGTTAGGCCGAAAAATTGAACAAAGGATTCTGCCAACCTGCCAGCGTTTAGGACTAGGAACGGCGTCTTTTTCGCCTTTAGCCCAAGGTGTTCTAACGGGTAAGTATTCTGGTGGAGTCATTCCGGCTGGAAGCCGGGGGGCAGATTCTCGTTTAAATGGGTTTATGAAAGAGAACTTGACCAACCACAGGATCTTAGAGCGCGTGGATAGCTTAGAGGCGATTTCTCAAAGGAATGGTATCACCATCGCTCAACTGGCGATTGCGACCCTGTTGCATACGCCGGGAATAACCAGTGTTATTGTCGGGGCCAGTTCTGTGGCCCAGTTAGAAGAAAATGTCAAAGCCAGCGGGGTCAAACTCTCACCACAAGACCTCAAAAGAATCGATAAACTGTTTCCCCTGAGTTAAACTTCCGTTGACGAGTTAAGCCGCCGTTTGCAGAAAGGGACCCCGAGAGACCCTACAAGGTCAATGCTGGGGTCCCGTACGGTTTACGGTAAGTGTTGACTACGGTAAGTTGGCTAGGAGGGGCTCTGCAAGTTTCTTATAGGTCTCTGAAGCTTTACCCGCAGAAGTAAAATGAGCTTTTGCTTCTGTCCACTTTTGTTCCTGATAAAACGTCAAACCCAAGGCATAGTCCAAAAGTCCTGGGGGGGATTCTTTCCAAGCTTCCTGAGCTTTCAGATAGTCCGCTTCAGCTTGTGCGTATTCTTTGCTTTCGTAAGCCGCTAAGCCTGCCAAATACAAAGTGTTCCCATCCGTCTTGAGTTGGAGAGCTTGGGCAATCAGAGGTTGAGCTGTTTTCCCATCACCATTCTTGAGGGCCTTTTCGGCTTCTTGCAAAAGGGTAGCTCGGCCAGGATGAGCTTGCCACCAGTTCCAACAATCCTTGGACAAAGCGGGGGCAAAGTCTGGTTTAAGGTGGGTAAGTTTGTTGGACTGACTTGCCAAATTCGCCAAATAAGCCCCAAAGGCTCGGGAATAGCTCGGATTCGAGGTGTTCATGAAAAAGGTAACTAAGCCCCAGGCCGATAGGGCTTCTTGATCCGTTAACTTGGTTTTGGTTAAAAACGATAGCTCAGGAGGTTGGGTCCATTGCTTTAACAAGTCGTCGGCAAAAACGAGATTTTGACCAAATTGCCAGGCGGGGGCTTCTCCAGAAATATCCCAAAAATACCGAGCTAAGCCCTCTTCTAACCAAGCCGGAGCCTGAGGTGCTGTAGCCCAAAACCATTCTAAAAAGGTTTGAAAGGCCCAGGAGGAGTTGTCTCCCTGATGGACGACACCCAGAAGTTGGCTTTTTTCAGCAGAAAACTTTAAGGCCAAGGGAGGGGTGGGTGCCTTTCCCAATAACGGCAAGACCGTTGCCTCGTAGGCTTTGAGCGTGGGAAAAAGTTCTACGCTGAGCAGGGGAGTAGCGGTTTGGCCTGAAGACGGGCCAATTTGTAACACCTGAGTAAACTGCGTGACGAGGCTTTCTAAAAAATTTCCTTCTTGCTCTGCCTCAGACTTACCGGCATATGATGTAATTTGAAAATGCTGAGTTTGAACTGTCACAGCTTGAGGTTCTGCCGCTAGGGTGGCACTCACGCCGCTGGCTAAAAGCAAAAAGGTCCAAAACCTCATGGGGTACTCCTTAAACCGCTAACAGATGCCGTGAATATCCACATCTACGGCGTCTATTTGCAAACCAGTATAGCGTTCTAGCCGAGATCTGACAAATTCTTGTAAAGAAGCCAAAAATCGAGGTAAATCTCGTCCATAGGGAGCGTCGATCGTCAGGGTAATTCGCCAAGCTTGATGACGTTGATGGAGCTTGAGCCGGAGTACTTTTAAAGTGCTGTCAAATTCATCCACACAATGCAGGATCATTTCTCGCAAAGCTGGTTCGGATAAAGCAATTTGTCCCGTTGGTTTGTTGTGAAAGGGGGGACTTACCAAGGTTTTTTCAAAAGATTTCTTTCCTCGGACAAAAAAGGACCCTAAGATGATGTTGGCGTGGTGCCGGCCCACTTCAAGCCTTGAGGCAGGAATCACGTGTTGACCTTTATTGCGGTGGTTTTGCGCGGTTTGAATTTCATCTTCGGTCGCCAGGTCTTCAATGCGTATCCACTTATCCACCATGGGTAAGTCCAAACGCTCAACCACCAAACGAACCATTTTCACGGATGTTCCCAGAATCAGAACTTTACTGGTCGGTAACCGACGAAGAGCTTCGACAACTTCATGGCGGTGCAGGGGGTCCTCAAAGACCGCAGTTTTTATGGCAGCTAAGTAGTTGGGTTCTTTTTTCGCCGAGCGGCCTGCGACCAAAACCCCCTCCTGGATCAACAAACCATCATCGATAATCAAGGGAATCCTATAACGCTCAGCGAGCAGTTGGGCCCGAAAACTTTTTCCTGTGCCACTTTTCCCAATGAGGGCATAAACGCGAAGCCCGGTAATCCGCCTTAAAAAGGATTCTAGCAGTCTGGTCATCTTAAGGTTATTTTTACTATAAATACAAGCAAGATAAAACTAGGGACCCCCGTGGTAGAGGTTCCCTTGGTCAGAGGTGATAACCGTGTCTGCCAAAACTTTTGGAGTTTGGTTACTCTTGATGATGCTCCCCGCAGGTGTAGGTTGGGCCGAAAGCTTACCTAAGGCTATCGTGTCTGTTAGCCTCATGACCGATGAGTATTTGGTCAATTTGGTCCCCCCTGAACGCATTTTAGCCTTAAGCCAAGACGCCGATAATCCTGAACTTTCGAACGTAACTCAACAGGCTAAGTCGGTTCGCTTCAGGGCGAGGTTAAACCTTGAAAAATTGCTGGCGTTAGCCCCGGATTTGGTCTTGGTTCCGGATTGGGCGGACCGTGATTCGGTTCAATTTTTAAAGGCTCAAGGAATACCCGTGGACATAGTTCCGACGCCACGCACTTGGAAGGAAGTTCTTGCTTTAGTCACTACTCTTGGGAAGACGTTAGGAGCACAGGACCGTGCCCTGCAATGGCTCAAGGACTTAAAAGCCCAGGTAGCTCAGCTTAAGCGTATTCGCCAGGAGGTAGGTCTTGCCTTAGCAGAACGCCCACAATTTCTGGAATATGATGAATGGGGAGCCAGCATGAGTCAGGGGACTCTTTGGCCGGATATTCTCCACTTAGCTGGGGTCCGGAATGCGGGGGAAAGTCTCAAACCAGGGCCGTGGGGTTATGCCCCCCTATCGTTAGAAAAATTGCTAGAAATCAATCCAGATTGGTTGGTTTTACCTTCCCAAGAGGCTTTGAAGCAGTTTGGTGAACTCTCTTGGCTGAAGCACTTACAAGATGATCCACTTTTCTCCCAGTTGTCTGCAGTGCAAAAGCATCAGATCCTTTTTTTGCCGGAACGGTGGAAAACAGCCACCAGCCCTTATATTCTCAAAGCGGCGAGGGCAATTCAACATGCGGCCTATCCGAACCTTTCGTAGTTTTGTCCCCACTGCTGTGGGCCTTCTCGTGGCTCAAGTTTTAGTTCTTTTCTTTTCGGTGAATCTTGGTCCTGATGGACCGTTATGGTCTTTGGCTGTTCCCGCTCACCTGAAAAGCTTGGTTTTTTGGGATTTACGCCTTCCTAGATTTGTTTTAGCTCTCGTGGTGGGGGCTGGGTTGGCCGGAGCAGGGGCTTTTGTTCAAGGGATTTTTCGAAATCCCTTGGCTACACCAGAAATCTTAGGGGTTTCTGCAGGAGCGACTGCAGGAGCCGTTGTTTTTCTTCTAGGGGGGTGGGGAGCTTTCAGCCTTTGGAGTATTGGCTTGGGGGCCTGGCTTGGAGCTTTGGTGGCTGTGGGCTTAGTCTTTTTCTGGGGGCGACATCAATCGAGTTTGGCAGGTCTTTTACTCGCCGGCTTGGCTTTAACGAGTTTGCTCTCGGCGCTTTCTTCTATCCTCCTCTTAATGAGTAAAGATATTCAACTCAATCAGTTTCTTTTTTGGTTAGCGGGAAGTTTGGAAAATCGTCGCTGGCCCCAGGTGTGGTTGGCGGCCAGTACGGTTTTACCAGCTTTAACGGTTCTGACCTTGCAAGCGGGACATGTAAATCTGGCGGCTTTGGGGGATGAAACAGCGCGTTCCTTGGGGTTGAATCTAGAACGGTTTCGATTCACCAACTTGTTGATGGTAGCTTTTGCCTCAGCAGGCTGTGTGGCCACAACGGGGTCGATTGGGTTTATCGGTTTGATGGTTCCCCATGCGGTGAGGTTGTTGTGGGGGGAAGATTACCGCTTTTTTGTTCCCCTTTCCTTTTTAGCGGGGGGACTATTTTTATCCGTTGCCGATACCGTGATACGCCTCTTACCTTGGACAATCCCTGTGGGGTTATTTACCGCGCTCTTGGGGTCGCCCTTGTTTTTGATCTTAGTTCGAAAGCAGGTTCAAGGACATTCATGACAACAGCATCCGTGGTCTTTGAGGAGGTGAGTTGGTCACCTGGCGGTAAGTTAGTTTTGCATCAAATCTCCGCTACCTTTCGTCCCGGTACGATTACTGCGATTCTTGGACCCAACGGGGCCGGAAAATCGAGTTTGCTCCGGGCGGCGGCAGGCTTTCTTCCGTTAACAAAAGGGCGTGTCCTCTGGAAGGGTACAACTCAAAACCATTTTACCTCACGCCAAGCGGCCCTCTTCCGCCATTGGTGCGGTAGTCAGGATGAGTCTGGTCTATCGGCAAGCTCTGTGGTTGAGGCCGGGGCGTATCCCCTGTCGGGCCATTGGCCCAAGTTGTCTTTACCCCAGCTGAGTCGGAGGCAAGAGCTCCAAGAGGCTCTGGAGCTCAAGATCGATTGGAACGATCATCGTCCTTTTCAGAGTTTTTCTTCGGGAGAACGCCGTCTGGTCCACTTGATTCGGACGTTTCTGTTACCTGCGGAGGTTTATCTTTTAGACGAACCGGGGGCTCCTTTAGATTTACGGCATCGACTTTTATTAGGGAAACTGCTTCGGCAATGTGCTGACCAAGGCGCCACTCTGTTGGTGAGTTACCATGATCTGGCTGAAGCTTTAGCGATAGCCGATGAGGTTCTCATCTTAGAAGGGGGGGCTTTAAAAGCCCATGGCCCTGTGACTGTCCTCACACCGGAATTGATTGAGAACGTATGGGGTGTACAAAGTCCAGAAAAAGGTTGGGTGTGGGGAAGTTTAGGAGAAAAAAGGTGATAAACTGGAATAGGGAAAAGCATTGCCGAGGACCGGAATCGAACCGGCACGGCCCTTTCGGGCCGAGGGATTTTAAGTCCCTTGTGTCTACCAATTTCACCACCTCGGCGGGTGACGCAATGACTATACCATATCGAAGTATAAAGGAAAAGTCTAGATGATTCAGTCAGTTCGTTTAACAGATAGTCACTGTCATCTCCAGTCCATCCTCAAAAAAGGCGGAGAACTTACCCATTTTTGGTCAGAATTTCTGGCCCAAGGAGGAACTTGGCTGTTGGATGTGGGGATTCGGGAAGATGATGTCGAGGAACGTTTAAGGTTTGCCTCTTTGGGACCACAAATTCGTTTTTCCTGTGGTGTCCACCCCTCAGAAACGGCCTCAAACCCAAATTGGGACCGACTTGTCAGCCGTTTTAAGAACCCTCTTTGCCTTGCGGTGGGGGAAATCGGCTTAGACTGGTATCGTGGTCGAGACACCGAAGTAGCCCAAAAGCAAATGTTGGGAACTCAATTAGAGATTGCCGAACAAGTGGACAAGCCCGTCATTCTGCATGTGCGTGAGGCTATGGAAGACGTTTTGACACTGCTCAAAGCACACCCGCACGTGAAGGGCGTATTTCATTGTTTTTCAGGAACACCACAAGACGTGGAAGAAGCTCTGAACCTAGGCTTCTTTGTAAGTTTTGCCGGAAATCTTACTTACAAGAATTCTCACCTTTTGCGGCAGTCGTTAAAAGCCGTACCTCTAGATCGGGTTCTCTTTGAAACCGATGCGCCTTATCTGAGTCCAGTTCCCGTTCGGGGTCAACGGAATGAACCTCACCATGTTCGCTACACCATTCAAGAGGCCAGTGAACACTACCAGATGTCGTATTCCGCTCTTTGTGAACAAAGTACCCAGAACTTTGAACGTCTGTTCCTCAGTGGCCCGTAGGGTCGTAAAGTTCCTACTGACGTAAAATCGTGATTTCGACTCGGCGATTCTGTTCTCGCCCTAGTTCGGTGGCATTTGAGGCCAAGGGCTCACTGGCCCCTCGGCCTTCGTAAACGAGACTTTGAGCTGGTACACCTCGTTTTTCTAGTTCATGAACTATCGTTAAAGCTCGAGCCCAAGAGAGCTGGAATTCCCCCTCGGGGTTTCCTACATCGGCTGTGTAGCCGACAACCCGGATCGTCCGTCCTTTTAAGGTGCTAAGTACCTGGCTTAGGGCGTCCAAGCGTTGTTCTTCCCCAGGTAAAAGCACTGCTAAATCCGGTTGAAAGGCAAGTTTTTCTAAGGTGAGTTTGACACCAAGAGGAGTTGTTGTGATAGCAATGTTGGGTGTAGTCGATTGCAATTGTTGTTGTAAAGTCTGTGCGGTTTCTGGAATCGCCAAGGGTTTGTCGTAAAAGAAGAAGTAAAGGTGAAATCCATCATTGCGAAGGCTTTTACCTTGCGATACCCAGGTGTCGTTAACTCGAGTGACGGCAAATAAGGGCTGATGGGTGTTCAGATCATAATTGACAGTGGTGGAACGTAAACCAGTAATTCCTTGAGCTTCAAATTGGGAACGAAGGGATACCTGCAGCACTTCTTTTCCCTGATAACGGCCTATTCCCAAAAAGGTACAAAGCATTTTGACGGGTAGGGCACGAGGAGTGGTTTCTCCCAGAAAGGGAACGATATACCCAGTTGTGATCCAAGATTGTTGGGGTTCAAGAGTAGGGGGAAGAGAGGGCGGAAAGTTGACATCGAAAGATTGTGCCTGCCCTGGCTGAAGCCATAGGGTCTCGTCGAGTTGGATGGGAACTTCTTGGTCAAGGTTTAAGCGACTTTCTTGGGCCATCATGTGATGCACTTGCATTCCCTGGGCTAGGGGAGTCCAAGAGACAGAGTCATAGCCATAAAATAGACCACTATAGTGACCGTTGATAAAGCGGCGTTCATCGTACCTCTGGATAATCTTGACCGGAACAAAACTCGGTGAAGTGTCTAAGCTTTTGCTTGAGGTACTTGATTGAGCGTTTAAGTTCTTTGGAAGAAAACAAAGCGATAAAATAACAAGAGAAAAAAATCTGAGACCTTTTAGGG
>JAJXWL010000040.1 GCA_021781625.1 bacterium | reverse complement strand
TTCGATGAAAAGGAGTTTGGTTCGTTCCGTAAGAGCCTCCTCGACCAGGGAAAGCTTTCGAGAGTCGGCAAAGGTACACGTCAAACCATGACGAGAGGCGAGTTCTACCGCGAAACGGTAGGTTCCCCCATACAGATCTTCGCTGAAAACAACATGATCACCGGCTTGAAGCAAATCTAAAATAGCGGCAACCGCCGACATCCCCGTGGTAAAAGCAAACCCCGCGACGCCATTTTCTAGAGCTGCCACGGTTTGTTCGAGTTCACGCCGTGTCGGATTTCCCTGGCGGGAATAATCCCAGCCCGTCGTTTGCCCTAAAGAAGGGTGGCGAAAGGTGGCGCTTAAGTACAAGGGCATGCTGACGGCGCCCGTCGTGTCGTCCCAACCTTGGGTTCCTCGAACTGCTTTGGTGCTATCGTGCACAGGAAAGCCGCGAAATTCCATCCGAATACTCCTAAGTCACCTTACGACGGTAACTCAACATTGTCAATCAAGTAGGTATTCAACATTTTTTCCAAGTTTTATTTGCAAAAACAGGGGATTTTTGTCAGTTTCTTGTATAATATTCTAAACTATATTCTGAGTAGATCCAGACTTTGAGGTGATCATGCATAGTCCCTTTTCGCAACTTCGAACCAAACCTCGGTTTCCTCTCCAAGACCCTGAAGAGCCCGAGCTGTATCGTGACCAATTTCCCTACACCAGTGTGCCGAGAATTCTTTTTGACGGACATGATGTGATTCCTCACAAAGCCCCGGAAATCTGGATCACCGATACGACCTTTCGAGATGGACAACAATCTCGACCACCTTACACTCCCGACCAAATTTCTACCATTTTCGACTTTTTGCACCGGCTAGGCGGCCCGCAAGGGGTTATTCGACAAACCGAGTTTTTCCTGTACTCCACCCGAGACCGGGAAGCTTTGACCCTTTGCCAAGAAAAGAACTACCGTTTTCCTGAAATTACCGGTTGGATTCGCGCTGACCGCGACGACCTCAAGTTGGTGAAGGACTTGGGGTTAGCCGAAACCGGCATCCTCACCTCTGTCTCGGATTACCATATTTTTCTCAAGTTGAAAAAAAATCGTTCAAAAATTTTAGACCAATACCTTGGTATTGTCCAAGAAGCCCTCAGCCATGGTATCGTGCCCCGCTGTCACTTTGAAGATGTGACCAGGGCCGACTTGTATGGATTTGTCCTCCCCTTTGCCGAACGCCTTTTAGACTTGTCCCGCGAAGCTCAAAAGCCGGTCAAAATCAGGCTCTGTGATACGATGGGCTTTGGCGTCACCTACCCTGGGGCGGCCCCACCCCGCAGTATTCCGCGTTTGGTACACGCCTTTTCTCAGGAACTCGGCTACCCGGCCGAGTGGTTAGAATGGCACGGGCATAATGACTTTCATAAAGTACACGTGAACGCGGTGACAGCTTGGCTCTATGGATGTTCCAGCCTCAACGCCAGCCTTTTCGGTTTTGGCGAACGCACCGGGAACCCTCCTTTAGAAGGGGCTCTTATGGAATATTTGGCTCTGAAAGGGGACAATGCCGGCATCGACACGACGGTCATCACAGAAATTGCCGATTTCTTTCGAACCGAAATTCAAGCTCCCATTCCCGCCAACTACCCCTTTGTCGGTGCCGAGTTCAATACCACACGGGCTGGTATTCACGCCGATGGAATTTTAAAGAATCCTGAAATCTACAACATCTTTGATACCGACACCTTGTTAAACCGCCCCTTGCGCATTCAAGTCACCGACAAATCGGGAGTAGCGGGCATTGCACAATGGATCAACGACAACATCCCTGAAGTGTTGGACGGTCGTAAAGAGCCCGTGAATAAGCGACTGGGGGGCATCAAGCATATTTATGCCTGGGTCATGGATGAGTATCAAAATGGACGAACCACTTCGATTTCGCCAGATGAGATGCTCGCTCAAACCAAACGTTTTCTTCCCAGCTTATTTGTCTCGGAGTTTGAAAAAGTCAAAGAAGAAGCCAAACGAAAAGCCCAAGTCCTGGCTAAAAACATCTCGGAAAGTCCTGATATTCGGAGCCTCAAGTCAGACCGCATGGAAGATTTTCTTCATGAAGTGGTGACTCGTGAGGGTTCGATTCAATTATTGGCCATCACGAACCTTGAAGGACGCCGAATAACCCAAGTTCATGTCAAGCGTGCTGAAAAAGGACTCTTTCGCAATTTGATGAATAAAGACTTTCGTAAACATGAATGGTTTGTCCGTGTGCTGGAAAGTCATGTGCCGTATGATTCGGATTTGTACTTTTCGAAATACACTGGACGGCTCATTATGACTTCGGCCCGGCCGCTGTTTGATGAGCAAGGTGTCATGTTCGGGGTGATGGATATCGATTTCATCTTTGACGAACTGGTCAAATTGATTACGCCTATTCCGGATGAAATCTTACGGTAAACGTGGTGAGTCCGACTTGAGGACTCACCTCGAAAACCTCGAGCTTGGTGACTCGTGAGCCTGGTGGTCCTTGCCGCAATTTCGCTTCCCATTGCGTCCAATTGACATTTTCACCCTGAGCCCACACTTCCACTCGGCCATCGGCTAGGTTACAGACCCAGCCGGCTAGCTTTAAACTTTGGGCCATTTTCTGTGTATACCAGCGAAAGCCCACTCCCTGCACAGCTCCACTCAGCCAATAGTTGCGGGCGGTCATATCTTAAGCAATTCTCTCACTCGATCGGCTAAGACTTCGTAAGAATACGGTTTCGCCAGTGTTTCATAGGGTAGATCGTGAGCAGTGTCTAGAAACCCCGAGGCAATTAAAACCTGAATTTCAGGACAAAAGCGACGTAAAAACCTTACCCAATAATCACCCCCCAGGGTATCCATACGGTAATCCGTGACAATAACCCTGATCGGATAATCCAACAGGTGCTTGATGGCCCCCACCCCATCTGAGGCTAAAAGGACAGCAATTCCCAGCTGTTCGAAATATTCTTTGAGGGCCAGGCGAATGTGGTCATCATCTTCCACAACCAGGACATAACCTTTTTCAGTCACCAGCTACTCCTCAATTCTACCGGCGTTACCAACCAAAACGAGTCTTTAGCGTCTCAATCAAGACCTCGGTGGGAACTGGCTTGAGGAAAAAAGCATCGGCACCTGCTGCTTTTGAATCGGCTTCGGCTTGGGGATTGTCCCCAGCTGTTACCACCGCAACAAAAGGATCATGGAAATCTTGTTGGGTTTTCAGACGTCGACAAATTTCATAGCCATCAACACCTGGTAAATTTAAATCCAAGACTACGGCTTTAGGACGGCAGGCGGTGAGCAGGCTCCCCGCTTCAAAGCCATCAAAGGCTTGGCTGATTTTCAAATTAGGAAAGGCGCGACCTAACTGAATCGTCATAAGGTTGTTTAAAACGTGGTCATCTTCCACAACCACTAGTTCTTCATTATTTAAAAGCTCCCAAAGCTCATCCGGGACGCGCATCTTATTGGCAACGAGAAAGTCTCGTAAATCATCAGGATAAACGCGAAATTGACCACCGGGTGTCATGGATGCCTTCAGGTGATCAGCTCGTATCCAGTTGATTACGGTCTGATTCACCACACCGCAAATCTTTGCTACTTCTAACGCAGAAAAGACTCGGCGTTTTTTCTGAATGGCCATGGTATTCCGAACTCCTTTAGCTAGGATAGTAGTTCATTGTTGACCTGTCAATGAAAGAAAAAAATTAAAAAAAAGAGCCGCTTCAAGCGGCTCTTTTCGTGAAAATCCAAAAGTTAACGTTTGGAGAACTGGAACCGGCGACGAGCTTTGCGTTGACCAAACTTTTTCCGTTCCACCATGCGGGAGTCTCGAGAAAGAAAGCCGTTGGCCTTGAGCACGGGGCGGTTGGTTTCATCAAGAACACCAAAGGCGCGTGAAATGCCGTGACGGATAGCTTCTGCCTGAGCATTGAAACCACCACCCTGGACGTTGATCAAAACATCATACTTCCCTTCCACATCCAAAACGGACAACGGTTGTTTCACCGTGACTTGTTGAATCGGATAGGGAAAATATTGGTCTAAAGGTCGGTCATTGATGACAATAGAACCTTTCCCATTTTTTAAGTACACGCGAGCCACAGCGGTTTTACGGCGGCCCACAGCATTTGTCAGGTAGGTCTTGTCCTTCGCCATTTTTTCTTTTTCAGCCATTATCTCAACTCCTAAAGTTCCAGCACCTGAGGCTGTTGAGCCGCGTGCGGGTGACGGTCATCGCCGTAAATCTTAACATTGTTGAAGAGTTTATATCCCAACCGGGTATGGGGAAGCATTCCCTTAATCGCAATCTCGAGAGGACGATTAGGACGTCGTCTTAAGAGTGAGTGATACGCTTCACCCTTGATTCCACCAATATGCCCAGTGTGGTGATAGTAAATCTTCTTGTATTCTTTTCCCCCGGAAACTTTGATTTTTCCGGCATTCACGACGATGACGTAATCACCGACTTCCTGGTGAGGGGTATACACCGGTTTATTTTTTCCGCGAAGAAGCGCAACTACTTCTGCGGCGACCCGGCCAAGAACTTTATCTTTTGCATCAATAATGAACCAGCGGCGCTCAACTTCAGCGGGCTTCGTAAAAATCGTCTTCATTTCATCTTCCTAAAGGGTACGTAACGGGGTGAGATAATATGGCACGCCCGCCGGTTGAACGTCAAGTCCTACATTTCGTAGGGATGAATGGGTTATTCTTTTTTCTCAGCGGTTGTAGAAGCTTCCGCAGAGGCTTTGGCCTTCTCAGCAGCTTCTTCTTTCTTGGCTTCCGCTCTATCTTTCAAATCGGCAATTCCAATGAAAATGGCAATCAGACCTACAAAAACAGCCAGAATCGGTAGACCGCCCACGATAAAATTGATCACTTGAGGGCCCCAGCCCAGCCCCAAGGGAAAGGAAAACGGCAACACAGCCCACACGGCCAGCGCCAATAAAATAATACCAATTACTATGGCCATACATCCTCCTGAATCGTCTTAAGAATACCGTAAGAAATACTCTTGTCAAGTTAGGAAGTCAGAGTTCCCGCATTTAGACCAACGGGTTGAGTTGCCAAAACCGCTAAAGATCGCCCCGGGAGAATAATCATCCCCCGAGAAGGCTCCTGAAACGGCTCAGTTCCTGCCCGTTGGGCATCCGCTAAGAAAGCCCAACGTCCCGAAGGTAAATAAACTTCACGCGCCCTGGGCTGAGCGTTGACAACGAGGAAGAGATGTTCACTGGGATCTCCTCCTGCCCATGACCGTAGCATCCAAGCGACCACACCCGGATCTAGGGTTTCCATAAAAACTAAATGTTGTCGAATTTGATCATTACTACGCAGTCGCAAAGCAGGACGCGAACGGCGCAAGGCTATAAGCCCTTGTATATACCGATAAAAATCCCAATGCCGAGTTTTTGCCGACCAATCTAGGCCATTGATAGAGTCAGGGCTTCGGTAGCTATTTTCTTCCCCTTTTTTGGTCCTAAGAAACTCTTCACCCGCATGTAAAAAAGGTATGCCTTGGCTAAGAAACACGAGCCCATGTGCCAATTTTGCCATTTTGATACGCTCGGACTCGGGCTCTAAGGGGTTAGTGTGGGCGAGTTTATCCCAGAGAGTATGATTATCGTGGGCGGCGATGTAGTTGATGGTTTGATGCGGCCCTTGAGACCAAGGCTCATGAAATCCGTTCAATTGCTGCCACCGAATTTGAGGGTGTGCCATACACCCGGCAACGGCAAAACGAACATTTTCGTCCCACCCCGCTGCCCCATTGGCAAAACCAGCTTTGCCGGCATCAAAAACTGGACCTTTCAGAGAATCTCGGGTGTCATCACTAAAAAAACCCACCTCCCGAACTTTTGAGGCATTTCTTTTGAGAACTTTTCGGTCGTCTGGCAGGGTTGAAAGGCCTCCTGTCCAACCTTCTCCGTACAAGAGGAAGTTCGGATCCCCACGACGCAGAATTCTTGACGCCTCGTTCATCGTTTCCACATCGTATAAGCCCATGAGGTCAAACCGAAAACCATCCAGGTGATACTCTTCTTTCCAATACGCCAAGGAATCCAAAATATACTTGCTGACCATGGGACGTTCGGTGGCAAGCTCATTCCCACACCCTGAGCCATTCGAAAAATGTGACCCATAAAGGCGATAGTAGTAACGGGGAAAGACCTTATTAAGGCACGAATCATCCACAGAGTAGGTGTGGTTGTACACCACATCCAAAACTACCCTCAAACCTCGTCGATGCAAAGCTTGGACGACCTGTTTGAGTTCGAGCACAGCCTGAAGAGGATTTCGTGGATCACTCGAGTAGGCGTTTTTTGGTGCATTAAAATTTCGAGGGTTATATCCCCAATTGTAATGTTCAGGATCAAATTTCAAATCGTCTAACTCATCGAAATCAAAGACAGGCAGAAGATGAACGTGTGTAACTCCCAAGTCGGCAATATGATCTAGCCCGGTAGATAGGCCCTCGGGATTTTGCGTCAATTCTTCAGTTAAGCCTAAAAACTGTCCGCGAGAGTGAATCCCACTTGTGGCTAAACTAGACAAATCGCGTACATGAAGTTCATAAATCACCGTATCGGTGACATGGGCCAACAAGGGACGCGAATCCTGCTCCCAACCCTCTGGATTCGCCAGAGAAGGATCAAAAACATACCCTCGGCGTCCCTGAGGCCCCACCGCACGGGCATAGGGGTCTACAGCCTCTTCTCCACGTATACCCAAAGTAGTGACCTGATAGGTATAAAAAACACCAGAGCCCAAACCTGCTACCGCTAGCTCCCAGACTCCTCGCTCTTGACGTTCCAGAGACAGGGACTTGAGGGGAGTTGGGGAATCCCAAGACGAATACAAATGAAGGATAACCTGCTCGGCCAAGGGGGCCCACAGGCGAAAGAGGATGCTTTGAGGGTGCCATTGTGCCCCCAAAGGGCCATCGTAGCGAAACTGGCGATCAAAGTCATCTGAAAGAAAATCCATGATCCTCAGTTTAGTCATGGATTGACCTCGGGGCAAGGTTTGACGCTCAAGCGAAGGCCGGTGTAAGCTCAGTCATGCGTCAAACCGTCAGTCCCGCCCGTCTTTCGGGCGAAGTTCTCATCCCTGCCTCGAAATCGCACACCATTCGAGCTTTGTTGATCGCTTCGTTAGCCTCTGGCCGTAGTGTGATTTCTAACCCTTTACATTCTGCCGACGCCGAAGCCTGCGTCCAAGCCTGCCGTGCCTTGGGAGCAGTGGTTGACACCTCTGGGTCGGACTGGCTCGTCGACGGAATCGCAGGCCCTCAACCGGCAGACAATGTCATTGATACGATGAACTCAGGAACTACCCTTTACCTGACAGCCTCTTTGGCCGCCTTGGCTGACGGTTGGACTTTCTTCACCGGCGATCATCAAATTCGACGCCGTCCTGCAGGAAAACTGCTCACGGCTCTCGAGGGCTTAGGGGCCCAAGCCTTCTCGGCCAAAGGCAACGGCTGTGCCCCGTTTGCCATACGTGGTCCTTGGAAGGGGGGACGAATCTCGATCGAATGCCCCACCAGTCAGTATCTTTCCAGTTTACTCTTGGCGGCCCCCTTGGCAGCCCCAGGTGTGGTTACAGAAATTGAAGTCCCGTTATTGAATGAAGTTCCTTATGCGGAAATGACCTTAAAATGGCTGGATGACCAAAAAATTTCTTATGAAAAACGCGAAATGTCTTGGTTCCGAGTTCCCGGTGGGCAGGCCTATCACCCCTTTTCCCGACCCGTTCCTGGCGATTGGTCGAGTGCAACGTTCTTTTTCGTAGCTGCGGCAGTCTGTCGTTCCCGCCTCACTCTGCACGGCCTGGACTATTCCGATACCCAGGGGGACAAAGCGGTTGTCGAAATGCTCCGACGTATGGGGGCTCAGATTGAGATTACCCCAGACCCCCGGGGCGGCCATGTCCTGACCATTGAGGTCAACCAACTCAAAGGAGCTGAACTGGACCTCAATTTTACCCCCGACGCCCTACCCGCTCTCGCCGTAGCCGCCTGCTATGCCGAAGGTGAAACAAGACTCGTAAATGTGGAACACGCTCGCTTAAAAGAAACCGACCGTATTGCCGTCATGTCGGCCGAATTAACCAAAATGGGTGCCAAAATTGAAGAACGCCGGGATGGGCTGGTCATTCACGGCGGGGTTCCTCTGAAAGGAACTCTGGTGGACGGGCACCACGATCACCGGGTCGTCATGTCGTTAGCTTTGGCCGCTCTTGGGGCCACGGGGGACACCCAAATCGAAACAGCTGAAGCCGCTGCCGTCACCTTTCCTAATTTTTTTGACCTTCTGGCTCGGTTGAAGGCCTAGGCGATGAAAGGACCTCGGGTTTTTCTAAGGTAAACCGTCCCAGTTTACCCGTGCGAAACTGAGCCAAAAGTGTCTGTGCGAGTCGCTCGATGTCGACTTCACCGCCATGTTTCAACATCCCCTGGCGGCGTCCCCAAGCTTCTAAGGGATCCCAAGGATTGTCAAAGTTTAAAGGGCCAAACAAACGCTCTGAGGCTTTGGGGTATTCGTTGGTGAGAAAGCGATACAATTCCGCCGCCAAATCCAAGGTTGAGAGAATTTCGTCTTTGATCGACCCTAAAAGGGCGAGTTTAATGCCAACCGAGGCGTCCTCGAATTTGTGCCAAAGGATGCCCGGGGTATCCACCAAATCAAAAGCTTCAGTGTTGATCCGTTGTAAACCTTTCGTATGGCCAGGTTTGGGTGCCGTCGAAGCTTTGTGCCCCCCACTCAGGCTGTTGATCAACGTCGATTTCCCGACATTGGGAACCCCCACAATCATGGCCCGAATACGACGCAAGCCAAACCATTTCTTTTGTCGGCAAGCACGTTCGGCTGCGACACGAAGGGCGGGGAGGTTTTTTCGTTCTTTACAAGAGATAGGGACCGACAAAGTCTCAGGTCGAGCATCCCACCATTGTCTCCATAAGGCTAAGATATGCGAATCGCAAAGATCGATTTTATTTAATAAAACGACGCGGGGTTTGCCTTGGATCAATTTTTCTAAAAGGGGATTTGACGTCGCCAAGGGCGCCCGAGAATCTACCACCTCAAAAAACACATCGACTTTGCTCAAATTCTCTTGAATTAGCCGTTGAGTCTTGAGCATATGGCCAGGAAACCACTGAATCTCCATGGTTAAGGACTCCTTAAGGCCGTCAGAAACAATTGAACGGCAACAACCAGTAAGCCGGCACAAAACACGGCATATAAAATCCCGATCCGGCGCCGGGGCTGAAGGACCAAAGTCAAACGCTCGCGAAAGAATTTGAGGACACGACGAGCCGTTGAACGGTTATCTTTGCTTTTTAAACGTCGAAAACGAAGAAATCCAGAACCCGTCGTGGGATTGTAACTATAGGACAGGTCAAAATCTCGACCAAGTAACTCAATTCTGCCGATTTGTTCTGAAAAGGCCATTCCTTCGGCTTCCAGAGCTTGGCGAAGAGCCTGAGAGAAGTCTGGTTCTGGGATGCCATAAAACAAGACACCTCGAAGAATGGCGGAATAAAAGACAACTAAAGCTCCATAAAGGAGGGGCCCGGTGAGAGTAAACCAGGTCATGGGAACGTCTCGGTTGATCATGAGATAGAGCAGGGCCCCGAAAGGAAGCCCCAAAAGTCCCCAAAAAACTGCCAAGACCCAGGAGGCTTGCACAAGCGGACGCGAGCGAATCAGGAGACGCCAAGCCACTCTGCCGTAATAAACAGCAATCCCAGCTAAGGCGATGGTAAAAAGGTCAAAGATCATTCGCAGTTCCTTGGAGAAATCTGATTTTTAGAACTTTTGAACAAAACTCAACCCTGCCGAAATTTGAGCACTAGACTTAAAAAAGGACGACTTACCGACATAAGCATCCAAAAGTCCTGCATAGGCGGCCACACCTACCGTTGCCGCTAGTTTGGCATCACGGCTGAATAAGAATTGCGCCTTAAGGTCACCACGAACGCCCAAATGGGTGAGGTAATACGGCTGGGAATTATCCCCCAGGATTTTGGAGGTATCGACCATAATGTAGGCGCCCCCCATGGCCAGGGCTGCACTAGCGACCAGTTCAAACCGACCTAAACGAAAGGGGTAAAACTCAGCCCCAGCGTAGGCATAGAACGGCACCCAAAAAACATTGGAAATGTCTAAGATCAAGGGAACTTCAACACCGACAAGGGGTTTCACCAACCAAAACCCACGATTGTAAACGCCCTTGAGTCCCAGCGCCACATGGTAGGCAGAACCGGCATCTGTAAAACGTTCGACTAAATTGGCATAAGGTTCCAAGTCGACTCCCAATCGAGGAATTTCGTGAACGGTTTCACCGAGAAAAGGGTCTCCATAGGCGATAAAAAGTTGCGAGGTTTGGGGATTGACTTTGTCTACTATAGCCAAACCGGTTTCTTCGTTTTGAGTATGGCCGTCTTTTGAAACCACTTTTATCAGGGAATATTCATCCCCCAGCATGATCCCCATATTCTGGCCGAGTTCCATCGATGCAGAATCGAAGCCAATATCAACTAAACCGGAGGTGATTTGAAATTGCGGGACTTTTCGGACTTCGAAGGTTAATAAGGGGACAATTCCCGCCAAGGCTTGTTCGAGTGCTTGTTGGCGACTTTGGTCTTGTCCCTGGGACTTCACTGTAAAAACCCCTCCGGTTACGGGGGTCATGTCCGAGCCTTTCAAAATCGTAAAACTTGTTTCGATGGTAGCTTTTCGAACATTGTTGGCTAATCGAACCACGTGAACACTTTCTACACGAGGGATGACAACTAAGAAAGAACCAGCAATTTTATTATATTCATCTAAGGTCAGAAAAGATTCCCCAAATTGAATCGCCTGATTAGGGGGTGTCGTTTGTTCTTTTAACAGACGTAGTCGATCCACAAAGGTTTGCAGATTCAACCCATCTAAGCGAAAGTTTAACCCTAAGACTTTGAAACGTCCCAAGTCGACAAAAACCTTTTGAATCCGAGTATCGACGGCCTCCATCAAGTTTATAGGGAGGTTTCTCTCCGCAGAAGAGAGTTGAAAAATCGCCACATCTTGTTTACTTGAAGCCACTTGGGCATTGGCGGTGAACGATACGAGACAAAGGG
>JAJXWL010000039.1 GCA_021781625.1 bacterium | reverse complement strand
ACCCCGAATACCCATAACCCTCTTCCTCTTGCGTGGTGCTACCGTACTCGATTTTTGCCCCCTTGGGCAAGGGGCTTTCTGGATGACGCCAAGAATCCAAAAATTCTGAGACCTTTATCGTAAGCTGTCTTCGGGGTAGAACCCAACGGGGTGTTTCGGGCACGGAAGATAAAAAAACTTGCCCATAAGCCTTATGGATCAAGCGATTATCTAGGATGACAATAGCCCCATAGTCCGACGAATGGCGAATCAACCGACCAAATCCCTGTTGAAATTTCATAACTGCTTCGGGCAAGCTATAGGACATAAACGCATCTGCCCCTGAGCGTTTGAGGGCTTCTAGTCTGGCGGCCAGAACGGGTTCACTGGGAACCCGAAACGGTAGCCTCACCAAGACAACCAGGCTTAAAGTTTCTCCGGGGCTGTCTACTCCCTCCCAAAAGCTATCTGTTGCCATGAGCACACTCGAAACTTCCCGCTTAAAGCGCTCTAAGAGCCGAGAACGATCTTCTTCCCCTTGTCGATAGACAGGAATGCCCTCGTCAGCCAACGCAGGTCTCACGGCGGCGTAAGCTTTTTTTAGGGCGTCATACGAAGTAAAAAGGACGAGTGCACTGCCACCGCAGGCCTTCAAGAGCTCAATGAGGTATTCGGCCACTAAGGGGGTAAAGGACTCACTGTCCGGTGGGGGAAAGTCGGAGGGAATGCCCACCGCCACCCGAGAGGCATAATCGTAGGGCGAAGGAAAAAGACCCAATAAGCGACGCGAAGTGGGGACAAGATCCAACCCCAGTCGCCCCCCCCAATACGTGAACTTTCCCTGTACGGCCAAGGTTGCCGACGTAAACATCACGGTCGAAAAGGGTTTAAACACGGCGTCTTGAAAGACTTGCCGAACACTCAACGGGGATATAGTCCACGTAATAAACGTTTGACCCAGGGCGTCCCGGCCTTTTTGAAACCAAAATACATCCTCAGAAACTCCGTCCCATTGGTTGAAGCGGTCCAGGGTTTGGGCCAAGCCCTCTAAACGGCGTAAAGTCGTTTTGAGTTCTTGAACTTCGGGGGGGCGCTCTTCTTGGTCGTCCCAAGCCTCAGCCAAGTCTTCGCCCAAATGCAAAAGCTTGCTGAGGGGTTTTTGGACGGCCGTGATAGAGGGCTTCATGGTTTCTTGCCACCACAAAAGCTGGTCTTTGGTGAGACGCAGGGCGGATTCTTGAGCAAGCGCCTCCGTGAGCAAACGGTCGGCGGCTTCCATCTGTAGAGTTAGCGACGTGATTAACCCTGGAATTTCTTCCAGGCTTAAATTTTGAGTAAAAAGACCTCTTAAAGGAGGAATCAGACCTAATTCCGTTCCCCGGCGTTTTCGATACAGCCGATTGAGCTGTTTTTGTAAAAGTGGCCGGGCGAACTCCCCTGAAAAATAGCTCGTGGCACTTTTTTCTAGGTTGTGGGCCTCATCAAAAATTAAACGTTGAAAGGGTGGTAGGACTGCTGCGGTTTCAAAGCCCAGACCTTCTACCCGTAAAGCTAAATCGGCAAACAACAAATGATGGTTGGCGATCAAAATGGAGGCAGTTGAGGCTTCTTTGCGTGCTTTGGCCAAAAAACAGCTTTCGGCTTGGGCACAACGCACCCCAGAACAAGCGTCCACATCGCTACAAACACGGCTCCATAATTCCTCGGAGGGAGGTGAAGTCAATTCTTGAAAAGCTCCCGTTCGCGATTCCGAAGCCCATTCAGCCAAGCGGTTCAATTCACTGACCGTTTGAAGGTCCGCCGGATCTCTTAATTCTTCGGCTAAACGGTGTGGACAAAGGTAATTTCGCCGGCCTTTGACCAAAACTGTTTTTAATTTTGTCCCTAAGGCTTTTTGAACAAAAGGGAGATCTTTTTCAAACAACTGTTGTTGCAAATTGATGGTAGCAGTGGCAATCACAAGCTTTTCTTTGTTGCGCTGGGCCCACAGTACCGCTGGAATTAAGTAGGCAAAAGATTTCCCGACCCCAGTCCCGGCTTGCGCAACCACGACACCGTCTTCGTTTAAGCCCCTGACAAACAGCTTCAACAATTCGAGCTGATGTTCTCGAGCCTCATAAGAAGGTAAAAGTCGAGAAAAGGCCCCCCCCGGGAGCAAAGCCGAAGTGGCCTCCTCAAAGGACAGTTCTTGAATTTCCTGGATTAGCACCGGTTCGCTGACGGCATACACGCGTTGTCCCGCATTATCAATGATCCAAAAACCGATCCCTTGCTGACCAAGTGTATTCGCCACCGAGAGATCTGGACGGCTTGGCTCTAGGATTCCTGAGGGATGGTTGTGAATGACGACATCCCCGCTCTCCATATGCGGGTACAAAGCGGGGACCTCTTCCAGCGTCCCGCGAGCCCCTACAGACACCTGGGCCAGGCGATGCTCCGCGTCGAGATGGCCGATAAAAAGAACCTCACGCCCTTCGGCTTGTAAAATCTCAGACCGTATTAGGGCTAGAGCTTCCGCCGTAAAGCGTTCTTCAATCCTCATGCCGGGGTCGCCGCCCAGGCTGTCAAAAGCTGTGCCACTGCCGCTTGAGCGGCTTTTCCCGCTTGTTCGACTTCCGTATGGTTTAAAGGTTTGTTCGAAAGGCCTGCGGCTAAGTTGGTCACGACCGATAAAGCCGCTAAATTGAGACCACAAGAACGAGCCGCCAAAGCTTCGGGTACGGTCGACATTCCTACCAAGTCGGCTCCAATCGTTTTCAAAAACCGAATTTCAGCCGGTGTTTCATAATTTGGCCCGGTTAGCCCTGCATAAACCCCCTCAGAAAGACGGTGGCCCCATAGCATTTGAGCTATCCCTTGGAGTTGTGAACGAAGACTTCCACTATAAGCTTCGGTCATATCAAAGAAACGGGGGCCCCACGACGGGTCATGCGGACCCACAAGAGGATTTCCCCCCATCAGGTTGATGTGATCGCGTAGCAACACGAGGTCTCCTGGGTGATAGGAGGCCTGAATACCTCCGGCTGCATTGGTTAACAAGATGGTCGAGATACCCAATTTATGGGCTAGAAAAGACGGAAAAGCCGCCGTACGAAATGAATAGCCTTCGTAATGATGAAAACGTCCCAAAAACACTAAGACACGGGGCCCCAGTTTGAGTAATCCCCGATGTCCCGAAACCGTGGAACGGGGCATCCCCGGGATCTCGGCATAAGAAAACTCTTGCCCCTCAAAGGCTTCACCAACTTCTGACAGTCCTGAACCTAAAACGATGGCCCTTGAAGGCCGGTGAGAGGTATGCGCTAAAAGAAACTTAGCCGCCTCAATCACAGAAAAATCCTCTTCTTCCATACTGCCTCCTTGACTACATTATCAAAAAAAGGCTAGTTCGGCCAATTCCTTGTGCTTTCCTTGACAGGGAAAAACCTTTCTTTTAGGGTGTTGCGCATGGTCGTTTTCAAATTTGGCGGAACTTCGGTCCAAGATGCCGAAGCTATGAATCAGGTCTTAGATATCATCACCCCTCACCGACAGACGGGAATGATTTTAGTCAGTTCTGCCATGTCAGGCGTTACCAATACCTTGGTAGAACTCATTCAGGCTGTCAAAAATGAAGACCGCGCCAAAGCTGACACGCTGTTGACACAGTTAGAAGACCGACATCAAAGGGTGCTAGAAGTCTTAACCGGTTCGGCCCGTGAACTTACCACAGAAGCTTTAAAAGCTGTCTTTCGGGATGTGCGCACTTTGGTTAAAGGTAGCTTTTTATTGGGAGAGTGTTCCCCTCGTGTCTCGGATGCCCTTCTGGGGTCAGGGGAATTACTTTCGACCGCTTTGCTCCAGGGTTTAGCCTTACAACGGGGTTTACCTTCTGAATGGATGGACGCTCGTAAACTCATCCTCACGGACGATAGGTTTGGCGAGGCTGGTGTCTTATGGCCCGAAACTTTAGCCAAAATCCCCCCTGTATTCAAAGCGGAACCGGGTAAAGTCTACATCGTTCAAGGGTTTATAGGTTCTACCCTTCATGGGGTTGCTACCACCTTAGGCCGTGGTGGGTCGGATTATTCTGCCTCAATTTTTGGGGCGGCTGTTCAAGCCGAGCGTATCGAGATTTGGACTGACGTCAATGGGATCATGACCACAGACCCCCGCAAGGTTCCTTCGGCCATCTCCATCCCCATCATGACGTATTCTGAAGCCGCAGAACTTGCCTTCTTCGGCGCTAAGGTCGTGCACCCTGCCACCATTCAACCTGCCGTCGAGCGCGGCATTCCTGTTCTCGTTAAAAATACCAAGAACCCGACCCATCCAGGGACTATTGTTCAAGCCGAAGCCCCGAGTTCTGGGGTTCGAGCGATTGCCGGCCGTCAGAACGTCACTTTAATTACAGTCACCTCAAGCCGCATGTTATTGGCCTACGGCTTTCTCAAAAAACTTTTTTCCATCTTTGACGCCTTCGAAACCTCTGTGGACTTGATTGCCACCAGTGAAGTTTCTGTGTCGATGACCATCAACGGCACGAAAGATTTAGCCGGTTTGCGACAAGCCCTTGAAGAATTGGGGACTGTTCGTATTCAACCCGACATGGCTATTCTCTCGCTGGTCGGTAAAGATCTTTGGAAAGACGGAACCTTCCTCGAGGAGGCCTTTAAATCTTTGAAAGGTCTTCCGATTCACTTGGTGTCGATGGGAGCCTCTGAAATCAATGTTTCCTTGGTTCTGAAAGCCACGGATCTCGACGAAGGCGTCAAGAGAACTCATGAGGCCTTTTTTGGCCAAAGCTGAGGTCATCTTTGCCTCTTTCTGAGATTGACTTTATCAAAGCCGCTTGCGGTCATGGAGATTACCTCTTATTAAGGGCTCAGCTCTCTGGTGAACAGCTGGAGGGGTTAGCGTTCCAAGAACTGGCCAAACGCCTGTGTTCTAGACGCCGTGGGGTTGGTGCCGATGGGATTTTGGCCTTTACCCGCCGACAAAGTCATCCCTGCACAGTTTATGCCGCTTCTCCCCGCTTCTCTCACGACACGATTTCAGGAGATGCGTTGTTTTGCGCCGCGCGATTTCTGTTCGATCAGGGAGAATACGGGGTAAAGCCATTCCCTCTTCAAACCCAAGGTCGACTATTCACGGTAGAATCTGTCGATTCACAAAACTTTCGTTTAGAGATTAGCCCACCGTCCAATGCCGGTCAGGAAGCCGACTGGAACCGCCCCTTACGGCGAACTCGCTTCCAAGAGACGGATGTGGTTCCCTGGGAAGGTGTGGGCCGAATTGGCACTGTTTACGCCCCTTCTCCCGATACCAGTCAATTGCGTAAAGCAGCGCGAGCCTTGGGGTCGTCTGTTCAGCCTTTAGTGGTATTTTCTACACCGCAAAAAGATCTGGTAACGGCTTGGGTCCATTCCTCTAGCTGGATTGATCAATCTTTTGCCGCCGCCGCAGTAGCCCTGCACTCCCATCTGGAAGGTCTCAGTGCCAGCGAAGTCTTAGTGAGTCTGAACAATCAACCGTTTTATCTTCAGCTTGAACTTCCCGGTCCTCGTGTCTGGGTTACAGCGCCCGTTCGTTATATATTTCAAGGACTTTATTCTGCTGAGACTTCCTTTTTCTAACAACTCCGGTTATCCTGTTCGCAGGAGTGAGGCATGGACCCGCTGTTTGACCGCCTGGGAAGATTGTTTCGTTCATGGAGTGATAAACCCTCCGAAGCTTACACGGAGGATGCGGATCAGCGCGCCGCGGAAGAAGAGCTTGAAGCCTTTCTCCGGGGTGAACCGCCCCGAAAGTCCTCTTCTCAAGGTTCCAAATCCTATCATCATGAACGTCCGGCGCGCGAACAGCCCCGACCAGTTTTAGATCCCAAAATTCTTGCGGCGTATCAGGTTTTAGGTCTTACGGGACAAGAATCTTGGGAGGCCATCGACAGTGCTCATAAAAAACTTCTACGCCAGCACCACCCTGACCGGCACGCCAGTAATCCCAAAGCTTACCAAGAAGCCACCGTTACTTCACAGCGACTGAACGAAGCCTTTCAAATATTAAAAAAGCATTGGGGCCGCTAATGTCGCAAGAGCTATGGATAGATTCCGCCTCCCAATGGGAACAGGTTTCTCCCCGTCTGGCGAAAGAGTCTGTTTTGGCCGTCGATCTGGAAGGCGACTTTATGTTGTACCGCTATGGTCGCCGCATTTGTCTGTATCAACTTGCTTTTGAGAATGGTGATATTTGGTTACTCGACCCTTTGGCGGATTTATCATTAGACCCTTTGTTTCAAGTCTTTTCTAACCCCCACCAAGTCAAAGTTTTTTGGGGAGCGTCTAACGACGTTCGTTACCTCAAAGCCCTGGCTGGTTGCCAACTTCAAGGTCTGGTGGACTTGTGGGAAGCCGCAAAACTGATTTTGCATCCCAGACCATCCTTAGCTATGGTGCTTCAAGAAACTCTAGGAATCACCGTAACGAAAGAGACTGAAATTCAAACCTCAGATTGGAACACCCGTCCCTTATCTGAGGAGCAACGACGCTATGCGGCGCAAGATGTGAAGTATTTACTTCCGGTCTGGCACCAATGGCAAGAAACTTTAAAGGGTCCTCTCGCCAACACCTTTCAAAAACGGATGACTCACCTTCAATCCCTTGAAGTCAAACCTTCCCTATCTCCACTAGAACGAATCAAGGGACGTTTTATCTTGACTCCGGAACAGCTCGAACACCTCAAACGACTGGCCGAGGAACGCGAATACGTAGCACAACAGCGCAATGTTGCTCCCTGGCGGCTTGCCGATAATGAAAAACTCCTAGCTTACGCCAAATCTGGACAAATCCTCGATTGGGAGACTTAATTTATGCCACAACACGATTCATCCCGCTCGGAAGCTCGCTTACTCATTTTGCAGGAAGAGCTCAAAATCCTGCGCGAAAAAAACAATCAGCTTCAGCAACAGCTGGAAAATTCCCAGCAACGACATCGGGAAATTGAACAACGGCTAGCCCTACACCCTATTTCGGGTCTGCCGACTCATTACATGATGGAATCGCAAATTCAAGAAATTTTGAGCGATGCTGAAAAAGCCTCCTTTCAAGGTTATGCCTTTATTTTAATACAACTCGGGCCTGCTTATGACATGGTCAAACGCACCATGAAATCCAGTGTCGCAGAATGGGTACTTTATCAGTTATCACAACGTTTAAATCTTCTGTTAAGCTCGAATGATTATATTTTTCATACCCGTGAAAATGAGTTTTTGCTCTTGCGGCATTATGAAGAAGAAAGTGTTTTGACCAGTTTTTTGAACTTGATTCAACATCAAGTCAGTGAACCCCACATTTTTTCGGGGTTCAACCTCACCCTTGAGAGTTGGATTGGCGTTTCGTTGTATCCTCAGCACGGTGTCGACCGTTCAGCTCTTTTGCATGGAGCCGATATTGCCCTCGGTCACTGCCAAGAATTAAAAGCTCCCTTTGTCCTTTTTGATGTTTCGCTCGAAAAGCGCGTTCTAGAAAAAATGGAACTGCAAAATGCCATCATCAAAGCCATTGAAGCCCCCGCTTTAAAAGCCATCGGTCATCAATTTGAACTTTACTTTCAGCCTAAATTAACAGTGCAACGTCAAGGCTCTTCCTGGACCGTCAAAGGAATTCAAGCTGAAGTTCTTTTACGTTGGAACCACCCCAGTAAAGGTCAAATTCAACCTTCCCAATTTATTCCCATAGCCGAAGAAACGGGCTTAATCATGCCCATAGGAAAATGGAGTTTATACCAAGTTGTTCAACAGTTAAAAGATTGGGATGCGACAACGTTTCAAGAGGTACACCTAGCGTTTAATGTTTCAGCACGGCAATTTCGTAGTCAAGATTTAGTCGAGATCTTTCAAAAGACTATGAAAAAACACAAAGAGGTCGTCAAGAAACTCACCTTAGAAGTGACGGAAACGAGTTTGTTTGAAGACCCCCTCGAGGCTGAAAAAATCCTCAAGGCCTTTAAAAACTTTGGCCTAAAAATCTCTGTTGATGATTTCGGCACAGGATTTTCGTCCTTAAGTCATCTGCATAAGTTTACTTTGGACGAAATCAAAATCGATCAGTCCTTTGTTCGTGGGCTTCCGGAAAACCCGCAAGACTTGGCCATCGTGCGTTCGTTGATTTCCATTGCCAACGAGCTGAACCTGCATATTGTGGCCGAGGGAGTTGAGACGCTCCCTCAATTAGAAGAGCTGGCGGATTTAGGGTGTCAAACCGTCCAGGGGTACTTGATCTCAAGACCCTTGACTCGTACAGGGTTTGAAAACTTTGTTCATCGACTCCAGCAAAACGGCCGTTGTCTAGAACTGGCAAAAGTTGTCTAGAACTGGCAAAAACCTAAACGTTAAGTCGATTCTTCAACAATGTCCGAGTCATGAAACTCGTTCCATAAGCGTTCAAAGTCTTCGCGGTGAGTTTCTTCAACTTCAATATGCCCCCAGCCTTCTGCCACTTCGGTAGCGTACCCCCATAAGGAATCCCCGTGCCGAATGATCCGACAGGGAATCCCCTCGCTTTCCAGAAGTTCTTTGATAAGAGCTGCCTCAGCACTATTTTTCAACGGCCAAGGCCATTCTTTTGTTTTCCAGAACATCATTCCTCCTCGTTGTCTATGGAGCTTTCCCCTTCGGCTCCGGCATTTCCTGTTACTCTGACAAATTTCGCCCCGGTAGTTTCTTTCGTCGTCAACCGCACCCCTTGGGCCTTCACGCCTTTCACCAAATAATCTTGCACAGGGAAGGTTTCTTCAAAAACGCGAAGCAAGGGTTTTTGTTTGTAGTCAAGTCGAACCGCTACATCTTGCCGAGTAGTTAACTTCAACAAGGTGGAATTTTCTGGAAGCAAGGAATATTCCTTGTCGAGGATGTAGCCTTCGATCTGAAAGCGTTTGAGGTGCAGAAATAGGCTGGCATTGTCCCGGTACAAAAGGGAAAAAACCACCTTGGCCAGCTCTTCTTTATCGGCGTTGCCGACATACAGCACATTTTTCCCCGCAAAGAGTTTTTCGGCCACTCGAATCACCGAATACGTCCCATCTTTTCGGATCAACAGAATTCGGTCCAGCTCACTGACCTCAAACTGAACCTCTCCCGTTGTGATGGCCCAGCCCATGTAGCCCGTGGCTTTATCGTAGCGTAATTTTTTGTCGCGAAGTGCCGCATCTTTTGCCGTTACCTTTTTAAAGTTCAACATTTTGGTCTGACGCGAAGGCATTTGTTCCGCATACTTTTTCAAAATGCCGTCTAAGAAAGATAGGGCATACGCGGTTAAATGCGCCAAATGATGTTCGATCTGCTTGAGCCGGGCTTGAATTTCTTCCAGTTCTTTTCGGGCCTTTTCAATGTCGTAGAGGGAGATTCGACGGATGGGAATTTCTAAAAGGTGTTTGACATCCTCTTCAGAAATGGGCCTTTGGATTTCTTTCTTAAAGGGCACAAAGCCGGTTAAAACAGCCTGAACCACCAAATCATGGGTCTTTTTGTCTTCTATCTGTTTATAAATCCGCTCTTCAATAAAAATTCGCTCTAAGGTCCTCAGGTGCAGTTTGTCGAGCAGTTTGCCTTTTTCTAGTTCCAGTTCTTTTTTGAGGACTTCAACCAAATGCCCAGCATGATGGCGAATGACTTGGGTCACAGTCGTCTGTACCGGAAGCTGGTCTTGAATGACCAATAAATTGACCTGGTGTGTGATCTGACAATCGGTAAAGGCATAAAGGGCTTCTACAACTTCTGAAGTGTACACCCCACGAGATAATTTAATTTCAATCTCAACTCGTTCAGAAGTAAAATCTGAAATACCGGCAATCTTCAACTTACCTTTTTTGGCGGCATTTTCGACTGAAGAAATCAGGCTGGCAGTCGTGGCACCATAGGGAAGTTCTCGAATTAAAATCCGCTTTTCATCTGAGGTGTCCATCAAGGCTCTGACAGTCACGGAACCCTGCCCATCTTCGTAGGCGGAGGCATCCATCAGCCCCCCCGTGGGAAAGTCAGGCAAAAGCTGGAAGTCTTCTCCACGAAGTGCCGCTTGTAAGGCCAGTAATACCTCTCGAAAGTTGTGCGGCAGAATTTTCGTAGCCATGCCAACCGCGATACCTTCAATGCCCTGGATCAAAACGACAGGAATTTTAGCGGGGAAAATCACCGGTTCTTTGTTGCGACCATCGTACGACTCGGCCATTTCGGTGATTTCGGGGTTGTAGAGAACTTCCTTAGCCAAGGGGGTCAAGCGACATTCAATGTAACGAGCCGCCGAAGCTTCATCGCCGGTAAAAATATTTCCGAAATTCCCTTGGGTATCGATAAAAAGATTTTTTTGACCGAGGTTAACCAAAGCTTCATAAATCGAGGCATCACCGTGGGGGTGATACTTCATGCAGTGCCCCACCACATTCGCTACCTTATGAAACTTACCGTCATCCATCTCCATGAGCGAATGAATGATGCGCCGCTGAACGGGCTTTAAACCGTCATTGAGGTGGGGAATGGCGCGTTCTTTGATGACGTACGAAGCATATTCCAGAAAGTTCTCGGCAAACAGCTTTTGAACATAAGCCATGTTAAATCAAATTCTCCATGATGTATTGCCGACGGGTCGGCGTGTTCTTTCCCATATAAAAGGAAAGCGTCGAAGGGATGTCTTTTAAAGACTTAATGTTGATGTCCACCAAGCGCATGGAAGCCCCGATGAACGGCCCAAACTCATTGGGACTGATTTCTCCCAAACCTTTGAAGCGCGTCACTTCGGCCCCCGTCAAGGCTTTGACGGCGGCATCTCGTTCTTTGGCATTGTAACAGTAACGGGTTTCTTTTTTATTGCGGACACGAAACAACGGGGTTTCGAGAATATAAACGCGGCCGTTGACCACTAACTCCTCAAAGAAATTTAAAAAGAACGACAAAAGCAAATTGCGAATATGAAACCCATCGGTATCCGCATCGGTGGCAATAATGATTTTCCCGTAACGAAGGTTCTCGATGTCATTTTCGATCCCCAGGGCCATCATCAAGTTATAGAGTTCTTCGTTACGATATATTTCAGTTCGCTTTTTTCCATGAAGGTTTTCTGGTTTACCACGAAGTGCATAGATGGCTTGGGTGTAAACATCACGCGCCGTGACCATTGAACCGGCTGCAGATTGACCTTCCGTGATGAAAATC